>JBFWWY010000464.1:0-3472 GCA_050245935.1 Phycisphaerae bacterium
GCAAATCCGCCGTTCCTCTTTGGCTCCGGCGGCATCGAACTGCTCGGCAAGGAAATGACAAGCGATCTTCAGGCGCTCAAGCGTCAGGCCGAAGACAATCCCGGCCAGCGTGTCGACCTCATCAGCAAGGGTCTGAGCTTCGGCTCGATCATCTTTGAGGACGGCGCGCTGGATCTCAGCGACGTTCGCGGCGTCGATCACGACCTCGTCGTGAAGCCGTTCGGCCGCAAAGGCGAGTTCCCGACGGTCCGGGCCTTCGACCTCGAAGCGGTTCAGTTCCATTTCGGCATGCAGCCGACCGAGCTCATTGGCGAGAATGTCGACGCGGATGGCGACGGCGTGGTGAATGAATTCATGCCCGGCGACCTCTCCGCGCTGCATATTTTCAACACGACGCTCAAGCGTCCGGTTCAAGAGAACCGCGGAGAAACCGCCGAATTCGGACGCGAATTATTCGCCACAGTCGGATGTGTGAATTGCCACGTCCCCGTGCTCAATACCGAGCGACGCACGTTGCCGTTTTCGTTCCCGGAGATCACCACTGACCCCTTCGCGAACGAGTTCTTCTCCATCGACCTCGCGGCGGAGCGTCCCGGCTTTGACCTGAATGCCGACGGCGGCGTCGCTGTTCCGCTGTTCTCCGACCTGCGTCGCCACAACCTCGGCGAAGCCCTGACCGAGTCGTTCGGCAAAGAACTCGACCCGTGGTTTATCACCGCGCGTTTGTGGGGCATTGCTGACACTGCGCCTTACATGCACGACGGACGCGCGCTCACAATCCGCAGCGCGATCTTGCTCCACGGCGGCGAAGCACAAACCGTTCGCGACAACTTCGCGGACCTCAGCGAAGCTGATCAGGATGCATTGATCGAGTATCTCCGCTCGCTCCGGACACCGCTCGACGCAACCAGCGATCTGGAATAAGCGAAGCTCCTTTTCTACAACAATACACAAGCCCGGCGCACCTGGTCGCCGGGCTTTTTGCTTGATGATCATCGCCCGTGCCCCTACGCGACCTTGCGAATCTTGCCATTTGAAGAATTTTGTCAGAACCCGCAAAAAGTCCGCCTATTTTCAAACGAGTCGCAAGGGTCAAAGCCCTAAGCGAATCCATTGTCGCACGGGGTCCCGTGCGCCGGCATCATTCAATCGTCCGAAGTCTCGGACAAATGGGGAAAATCACATGGAGCGAAAGTCTGCGTGGCACTCGGTTCTGATGACAACGATCGCGATGTGTTCGCTGCCAGCTATGGCCGGCACTGATCCGGTCGTACACCTGAAGTTCGATGACGCAAGCGCGCTGGGACTGGATTCGTCAGCCAGCGGCAATGACGCGACGATCCACAATTCCCCGACGTTCGACGCGGCCGGCATCAGCGGCGGAGCTGCTTCCATGGACGGCGATTACTTCGAGTGGGCCGGCGAAAGTCATCCAGTGGAGAATGTCCTCGAAGGCAGCTTTACTTTTTCTGTGTGGGTCAACACGACCCAAGTTGGCGGCGGCGGCAATGCTGGTTTCGCGTTCCAGGGTGCCAGTATCGTTTACGCCGACGTGCCCGGAACGCCGCCGGGTCCCGCAGCCGACACGATCCCGATGGCACTCACCGGTTCAAAGCTGGCTGGTTTCGTCGGCTTCCCGCATATGCATTCGCTTTCCGACATCAACACCGGAATCTGGGTCCACTTGGTTGCGGTCCGGGATCTCGCCACCGACACAGGCGGCTTTTATGTGAATGGGGAACTGGAGACGAACGAACCGCAAAATTCTTCGCCCGCGGATTGAGGTGCGCGGAATGCATTGGCACTCGGCGGGAGCATTTTTGACGGACGCTACTACCACGGCCTGCTCGACGACTTTCAGGCTTACAACCGCTTGCTCAACGATGACGAGATTCGGCGGCTTTTTGAGAATCCGGGCTTGTCGCTCGCGGAGATCCCCGTCTTCGGAGACATGAACTGCGACGGCTTGGTTTCCGTTTCGGACATCGGCGGCTTCGTTCTGGCCCTGACCGATCCGGTCGGCTATGCAGCGCAGTTCCCCGATTGCGACGTCAGTAACGCAGATATCAATGACGACGACATCGTCTCCGTCAGCGACATCGGTCCCTTTGTCGCGCTTCTGACCGGCGGCTAAGGACGAACGCTGCCCCTTCCCCACCGAAAACTCGCGCGTGGAAGGGGCTGGCAACCGAGTCATTCTCGAAAACGCAGTGCCGGCCTCCCGATTTTCGAACCCCCTGCGAAATTGCTATATTGGATCGTTCGGATATCGAGACGATCCATCGGATGGGGAAGTTCATGATCCAGCATGTGGCAGCACGCGTTGCCTTCTTTGCAATTTTCCTCGGGTGGGCCGGTGCAGACGCATCCGCCCAATCCCTCACCGGCGTCGCGTCGGGCGATGTCACGGCGGATTCCGCGGTCCTCTGGGCGCGGTCGACCGTTACAGGCGACATCACGTTTGAGTACGGCACCGACGCGACCTTCGCGTCAATCGACGGCACGATTACCGTCAACGTCACCGACTCCATGATTCCCGCGAAGACAAGCGTAACCGGCCTCAGCGAAAACACGCGCTACTACTATCGCGCCACCGACACGCTGAATGCATCCGCATCGGGAACCTTCCTCACACCAGCCCTCTCCGGTCATCACGGCTTCCGCATGGGCGTCTCCGGCGACTGGCGCGGCGAGCTCGCGCCCTATCCCGCCGTCAAAAATGTCCCGAATCGCAACCTCAGCCTGTGGATTTCGCTCGGCGACACCATTTATGCAGATTACGCCTCTCCTGCGGTGCCGCTGCCGCAAGCGGAGACGCTGCTCGATTTTCGCACGAAACACCTGGAGGTGTATTCCGACCGCTTCGGTTTCAACACACTCCGCGCGCTGCGCGAGTCCACGGCACTCCTCGCAATGATCGACGATCATGAAGTCACCAATGACTTTGCCGGCGGGGCCGACCCTCAGACCGATCCGCGCTTCGCGTCGGATCCGGCACCGTTCATCAACGAAACATTGTTTTTCCAGAACGGACTGACCGCTTTCCACGACTACAACCCCATTCGCGAAGATGTCTGGGCAGGTACGGGGGAAGCCCTGTTCGACGGCAAGCCGAAGCTCTATCGCGCCGTCCGCTATGGACAGGACGCCGCTGTGCTGTTGCTTGACGCGCGTACGTTTCGTGATGAAGAACTGCCTGAAGTCGAGAACTTCATGGACCTGCTGGAAATCTTCAAATTCATCGTCGCGACGTTTACGCCGGGCCGCACGATGTTGGGCCGACCGCAACTCGCCGCTCTGAAGAACGACCTGATCGCGGCGCAAGAAGATGATGTCACGTGGAAATTCGTGATCGTCCCTGAGCCGATTCAGAATCTCGGATTCATCGCCGCCGCCGATCGATTCGAAGGGTATGCCGCCGAACGCACCGAACTGCTTGAATTCATCAACGAACACGACATCGACAATGTCG
>JBFWWY010000465.1:0-3466 GCA_050245935.1 Phycisphaerae bacterium
CAGGGTGTGCCGACCGAAATCATCGCACTGCTGACCGAAAACGTCGTGCTGTTGGCGGTCAAAGCCGACCTCGTCGCAACGGACTATGGACTCCGTTATCGACGGATCATCCTCTGGCTGCATTTGCTTGCCTTCTCCTCTGTCATGTTTGCGGTGTTGCAACTCATGTTCTGGCCAACGGCACCTTGGACGTCCATTCTGGAAATCGCGGCATTGCTCGGCGTCTTCTTTTTGCTGTTGATCGCCAGGAAAAAGCACGTACACGATCGCATGATGTTCACGCGCTACATTGCCGAGCAGCTTCGAGTCGCGGTTCCCGCAATGGCACTCGGGTACGATCTCGCGCCCGTCGGTGGTGAGCACGATTTTCAGCGGGACTATTACTGGCATGCGGACCCGCGTGTTTCCGGCTCGATTCAACGCTTCCTGCGGGGCGTCGCGAACAGCATTTCCGAGATCAGGGCACAACGATCGCTCGCAGCGCCGGTGGACGCACCGTCGAATTCGCCGCAGGCCGCGCAGGGCGCGGCATTTTTGAAGCAGTCGCTCCTCGTCCCACAGCAGATCTGGCAGTCGCAAACTGCGGCGCGCCGGCACTTCGCCGCACAGATGTTCAAAGGATTCACCTACGCATTGTTCGTTTGCGCGCTACTTTTTTCCACGATCCATCTTGTAAAAGGACTGGCACACACGCCACCTGCAGATGGCCCAATCCTCAGCGATGCTGAAAGAAAAGCTGCCGTTGCTGCCGGTAAAGCGAAACATTCCGTCGCTGCCGACGATTCGCCATTGTGGCAATTCCAGCATTTGCTGACCGTGTTTACGATTCTCATTCCTGCTTTCGCGGGCGCGCTGCACGGGATCGGCCACTATCGCGATGACGAACGCGTTGCCACGCGCGCGAAACATATGGCCCAGCGTCTGAGCTTGTTGAGCGAAGATGCCGGTGCTTGCGACAGCGGCGCATCATTGCGGGAACTTGTCGCCGCAACTTCGCGGGTAATGTTGGCAGAAGTGTATGACTGGCTCGTGGACACGAGTTTCCGCGCGCCGGAGCCGATTGTATAACGTCATCCCCAGCACGGTCTCGGTGCGACAGAAGGCGTTCTCGATGTTGGAGAATCGCCTAGTAACAAGAAGTGCATCCATGAGCGCTGCGGAGTTTATTGTTCACCCGCTCGCGACGAGGACCATCGTAAGATCGATTGGCAACGCGATTGCGAAAGCATGATGCAGTTTCGATATCGCGCCGGAGCAACCCACTGTCGAAATTGACAGTGTTCAAACGGTAATCGGAACTCGCGTCAAACACTTTGAAAGAGTCCGAAATGGGCAAAATTGTATCCCTCTCCGCCATCGGCAGCAGCGAGGACGCGAATGGCTCAAGGCTTCGCATGTTGCTCACATCGCGAATAAGTTCGTCGGGCAGTGTGATCCAACGTGCAGGTCGGTGAATTTTTCGCGGAAGGATTGGTTCGGGAATAAAGATTGATGGATCGCCAGGCTGCCCCGCAATATAGACGCGCCCGTTGATGACGCCGGGAAGTTAAACTTAACTTTCCAGCCCTGAATCGCGTGATTTGGAGCCCGCCTATCCCGATGTCGGTCAACAATGTTCGCGATGCAGTGCGACTGCTTCTGGGGCAAAAGGTTGTCAATTGGGTGGGGGATTCCCAAGAAACCTCACCCCATTTTGTACTTACAGCGGATTGCGCTAATTTTCCCGTCTACTGCAGCAGGCTGCAGAGGGTGGGACGATCAATGGAAAAGCCGAATTCGCTTAATTGGACCTCCACGACGAAGAGTTACGTCCTCCGAAGAATTGGAGCGGCGGGCACGACTGATCATGTCGCAGTATCGCCACCGAAATGTTGGTTCAGTTTTAGCCCAATCAATCTTGACCTGAACTGCGCTGAGCCTCGACCACTAGGATCGGATTCGAGAGGCACATCGCCAAGTAGATGAAAGCCTCCAAGAACTCGAATGTTTCCATCTCCGAGAAATTCACTGCAAATCGCCGCGAGGTCTAAAAGCGGACAATCTCGCTTTGCCGGAAGCAGAGCTGCTCCAATCGCAACTCTGGAATTTGGAATCTGAACGCCGTCGGGCGATTGTCCCGCACGCAATCGACGAGATGCATGCAACCGATCAAATGGCAGCGCTGGTGGGGCAGTGGGACGCGATCTTGGTGTGATCGTCCGGTTTGATTGAAGAAACTCGACACAATGCACTTTCTCGTAGCGAACGAGGTTACGTATCTTGGCCGCGGATTTCTCCGCGGCCTTTGTGATTTCGGAGGTTAGTAGTAGATGGGTGCGTTGAACCAGCATCCACAGTAGGGGCAGTGGAGCGTGTTGCAGCAACCGATCTGCACGTAGTAGTTTGCGGTCCCGCCGCAGCCGAAGTGGGTCACCGACCGCCAAGCGTAGCACGGATAGGTCTGGTTGCCGGCTTCCGTCGCGTCCGTCGCTTCCGCTTCAGCGTGCTGGCACGACGCCTGCTGGCACTGCACAACCGAAGGCTGGTCCGACGAAACATTCTGATCGGTCTCGGCGCTGGCGGAGATCGTTCCGATCATCGCGATCACCATGGCGATCGCACCGGTCATTCGTCGATTGTTCATTTCTGGGCACTCCTGTTTTTTGTGGCTGCTGCCACTTGTTATTGTTCGGCAAGCGGCCCCTTTGGCCTCGCGCACAAGAACTCAGTGCCGTTTGGGCTGGAACTGCGCGGAAAAAGCGGGAATTTTTTCGTTGGTTGATTTTTGGTGTGCGGAGGTGGTTTTCCGGATTAGACTTTTGCAGCATGTTCGTGGTGGTTGGCGGTGTTGTCGGGAGTCCCAGTTTTGGATCGAACGGCGCAGATTGAGGCGTTGGCGGAGGATTACCTTCGTAATCTGGCGGCGGGGACAGCACGCGCAGTCGAAGAGGTTATCGCTGCGCATCCGGCACTGATGCCGGAACTTAACGAGGCATTAGCGCAAATGATTCGGTTGCACCGCGCGCGACAGGCGGCGGATCAGGCGGAGGAGCCCCGGGACGAGATTCCGCCGACAGCGTCGGGTGATAGCCTTGCAGCCGAAGAAGCGTCGCTGCGTGCTCGAGTTGCGGATTCGGGTTCGCGGACAGTGGAAGACTGGATCCCGGGCTATCGGATCCATGTCCCCGGTGCGCGGGACAGCCGCCTCGTCGGCGGCCAGGGATCGGTCTACAAAGCAATTCAACTGACAACGAATCGCCGGGTGGCGATCAAGATTCTGAATCGTCACACGGACGCCTCGGCGCGGAAACGCTTCGAGCGTGAGATTGACCTGATTCGGAAATTCAAGCATCCGCACATCGTGACGATCTTCGACGCCGGGAAGACCCGGCTGGGCCAGCCGTATTACGTGATGGAACTGGTCGAGCACGCGCTGCACATGGACGACTACGTACATGGTCGTGATGCGGATGGTCAGGTGGTGCGG
>JBFWWY010000466.1:0-3464 GCA_050245935.1 Phycisphaerae bacterium
AAACCGCTCGGCGAGAAAGATGCACACGCACGATTCACGATCGTCGATGGCCGGCTTTTCGAGATTCCAAAGCAGGATGCCAAAAGCGGCGCTGGTGGACGCGAAGGACGCGCTGGTCGTCGCCGCGCGCGTCCCGAGCCTGAGTTTTATGGACATCTGGAAGATCACGACTGCGGCAACGAACACGGCACCGCGCTGACCTACCAGAGCCCTGAACCGCCCGAAGACGATGAAGAGCCGGAAGAATCGGAAACCGTCCAAAGCGAACCTACACGGGACGAGAAAGCCGCGGACGACGAAAGCGACGGCGCAGAGGAGAAGAAAAAGAAGCGGGAGAAGGAGATTCCGCCGGGACCGCTCGATCCGTATCTGGGTCACGAACCAAAGTGGAGCATCGAAAACGAGGAAATGCGGATTCCGTCGTTCAGAACCGGCGGCGATCTGCTCCTGCGAAACGCGACGGTGCTGACGATCGCCGATGGCACGCTTGAGAACGCGTCGATTCTCATCCGCGACGGCAAGATCGCCGCGGTCGGTGACAACATCGCGGTGCCCGACGACGTCACCGCCGTCGATCTTAGCGGCTATTTCGTCAGCCCGGCGATTCTCGATCCGCATTCGCATATCGCGATTGACGGAACAAACGAATGGTCGCTCAGCGTGACGCCGGAGGTGCGCATTGACGATGTGATCAACAGCCGGACGCGCCGCATCTACGACGCGCTTACCGGTGGTTGCACAACGATTCATGCGATGCACGGCTCCGCAAATGTCATTGGCGGCCAGTGTCGCATGCTTAAGCTGAAAAACGGCACATCTGCCGCCGACATGCGCTTGGCCAACGCCCCCAAAACGGTCAAATTCGCGACCGGTGAAAACGTCAAGCAGGAAGATGATCGCAACACGCTGAATCGCGACGACAATGTCGCCGTGACGCGGTTCCCGAAATCGCGCATGGGTGTGGAGGTCGTGATGCGCCGCGCGCTCACCGCCGGTCGCGACTACCACGAAAAATGGGCCGCGTACGAACGCGCGCGAAAAAACGGCAAAAATGTCGAACCGGTGCGGCGGGATCTGCGCCTCGAAGCGCTCGGCGATATTGTTGCCGGCGACATCTGGATCAACATGCATTGCTACCGTGCCGATGAAGTGCTTCGCGAGCTGCAGGTCGCCGAAGACTTCGGCGTTCGCATGGGCGCTCTCCATCACATTCTTGAAGGCTATCGCATCATGCCCGAGATCGCGCGGCACGGTGCCGGAACAGCGACGTTCAGCGATTGGTGGGCGTACAAGGTCGAAGCCTACGACGCAGTTCCTCAGAATGCGGGCCTGCTTCAGAAAGCCGGCGTGAATTCCGCGATTAAATCGGACTCTGCCGACCTGATGCGCCATCTCAATCTCGAAGCTGCGAAGTGCATGCAGTTCTCGAACCTCACAAGCACGGAAGCGATGAAGCTCATCACGATCAACGCCGCAAAGATGTTCGGCCTCGACGACCGGCTCGGCAGCATCGAAGTCGGCAAGGACGGTGATCTGGCGATCTTCGACGGCCATCCGCTCGACACCTTCGCGAAATGCGTCATGACCACAATCGAAGGCGAAGTCTATTTCGTCCATCCGGATTTCGACCCGAAGCTTCCGAGTGAAAAGACCCGACCGCCGATGACGTTCTTTCAGGACCAGTTGAACGACGTATTCGGCAACGACGGCTGGCACAATGATGGCAGCGGGCGCTTCCCGAAAGAGGCTGAACTCCTGACGGCGCTGGATGCCCGAGGGGGAAGGGAAGCAGAGAGCGCATTTGCGATTGTTGGCGCAACGATCCATCCCGTCAGCGGCCCGGCAATTGAGAGTGGAACACTGGTGATTCGTGACGGCAAGATCGAATCCCTTGGCGCGACGACGCCAGATCTCGACGGCATCCGTGTCATCGAGGCCGCCGGCCTGCACGTTTACCCCGGCATGATCAACGCCGCCACAACCGTCGGCCTGCATGAAATCGATTCGACCGCGGTCACTGTGGACGAGTCAGAGATCGGACGCTTCCAGCCGGACATTCACGCCGCCACCGCCATCAACTCGCACAGTCGCATGATCGACATTGCACGCCAGGTCGGAATTCTTTCCGCCGCCGTCGTGCCGAGCGGTCCTTTTGTCGCGGGTCAGGTGGGTCTGGTTCATCTCCACGGCTGGACCATGCCCGAAATGCTGGTGGACAACGAACTCGCGCTGGTCGTGAGTCTTCCCAGCCGTCAGCCGGAGCCGCTGGCCGACAATCGACCGGAGCGATTCAAAGAGCGGATGGAAGAACGGAACAAGCGCGTCGGGCAGCAGCAGCAAGAAATTCGCGACTTCTTCGAGAACGCCTCACGCTATGCCGAGATGCGCGCAGCGGGCGACAAACCGCATGCCCTGCATACGCGCTATGAATCGATGCTCCCCTACGTCCGCAAAGAGAAACCGGTCATGTTCGAGGCAAATTCCTATAAGGAGATTCTGGAAGCGCTGATGTTCGCGAAACAGCTTGATCTGCGCGCGGTCATTCTCGGCGGGCGCGACGCATGGCAATGTGCCGATCTGCTGACGGCGGACAACGTGCCGGTGATCTATGAGGGAGTAATGCAGACACCCGGCGAACTCGACGCGTGGGACGCCAACTACCGCGCCGCCGGCCGCCTTGAAGCCGCAGGTGTGAAATTCTGCATCGCGCATCGCAGCGCCGACCTCGCGAAGCAGATGCCGACCGAAGCCGGCTTCGCCGTCGCGCATGGCCTCTCGGAAGAGGGTGCCGTTCGCGCGGTAACGCTCGGCGCCGCCGAAATTCTCGGGATCGATGATCGTCTCGGCTCGCTGGATGCGGGCAAAATCGCCGACGTGATTGTCACCACAGGCAATCCGTGTCAGGCCACCACACGCGTAATTCACGCCTTCGTGAGAGGCAAACCTGTTGCACTCGCAAGCGAACATTCACGGATGGCGGAAAGATTCGCTGATCGGCCGGCTCCGGAAATGCCGCCGTTGCAGCGGGAGTTGCGTGGCTCGCCTTCGCAGACGACGCGATAAAGTGGGTACTGAGCGCCACTGGCAGCTCGCTGCCAGTGCGCTTTTGCCGCTCGAACAGAATTACGACGCGGTACGAATCCCGGTGTACAGGATCACCCCGCCAAGATTCATCCCCTTGGACGTCACCCGCTCAAATCCCGCATTGCGGATGATCGCCTCCATACCGGCACGCGTCTCGAAAGACGAAATCGACTTGGGCAGGTAGCGATAGGCCCCGGTTGAATCGCGCGAGATCAGCACGCCGATCCGAGGCAGCACAATTTCACAATAAGCCTGAAACACAGCGCGCAGCATCGGGTTGTTCGGATTTGCGAACTCGAGAATGGCTAGCCGGGCACCGGGCTTGCAGACCCGCCCCATCTCGTGGATTCCCGCGCTCAAATTCTGAAAATTTCGAACTC
>JBFWWY010000467.1:0-3458 GCA_050245935.1 Phycisphaerae bacterium
CGTGCGGAGGTAGTGGACGAAGGATTTGAACAAGTCTTCGTCGCCGGCGTCGCGCGCCTCGGGATGATGTTCGAGAAAATCGCTGCGACGGATGACGTCCAGCATTTCCGCGCGAATGCGCGCGACTTCCTTCAGACCAATTTCATGGATCTCTTTCGCAGTGAGGTCGGTGGTGGTCATCGTTCTCAACTGGTGCGCATAAAACGCTTCGCCATCAGGCAGATCGCGGGCGGCGATCGATTCGCGACACTTCGGCAGATACTCGCTCTCCAGAAAGAGCAGCAGTTTCTGCAGTGCGCCGCGCACGTCGCGCATCGACTTCGCTTCGAAGCGCCGCGTGACAACCGACGCGACAGCCTCATCAAGCTTTTCGTCGCACGTTTCGAACGGCTCGGCGAGTGCGTCGAGACCGTTGGTTTCCAGCAGGCGCTTGATCTGGTTCGGCACGTCTTCGAGCACGACCTTCGGCGGTGTAAGTCCCTTTTCGAGTCCGAGCTTTAATGCGGCAATCGTGTCGTTCACAAGCTGCGGCGTCGCTTCCAGCCGCACGCAATAGTTGTTGAAATCAGCAGGGGTTTGAAAGCGAACGCGATTGCTCATCTGCGGGATGTCCTGATGCGGGCCGGAGCGACTGCCGATCGGCATCAGGTACGTCGCGAAGACGTGGCCTTCGATCGAGCGCGACAGCATGCGCTCGAATAAGTCATAGTTGAGCTGATCGTCCGACGTCAGCGCGGCGCGATCGACGGCATGCAGGCGCTTCAGAAATTCCTGACGCTCGTGGTGTCGGCGATCAATTGTCGCAAGACTGACGTCGGTGAGCTTATCCGCGTTCGAGTAGTCGCCTTGCGCCATCGCAGACTCGGGAGATTCGCTGAGACGCCACTTGTCGTAGTCGTCGAACAGTTGATGCAGATTTGCGTCCTGCGCGCCGGCAGCTACGCAAGGAAGAAGTTTGAAGATCAACACAGCCGCGAAAATCGTAAAGCGAGTCGCCACGTCAGACATCCCTTTCGTTCATCAGTTCTACAAGGCAAGTCACCACATCGTCGTGGGATCGTTGCGGTAGGGCACGATACCGCAAATTGTGCGATCTGTGCCGCTGCGGCCGCGCGGCGACAAGCCGATTGGCAACTGCAACTTCGAGCTGATCGAGTGTAAGGCGAACGAAGACGATGGTTGATGGTGCCTTGCTGAACCAAATTTGGGATTTCGTCCCACTCCACGAAAATTTATTTCGATTCGGATCGCGACAACGGAGGTGCTTCTCATTGCGGCGATGTCCCGCACGGTTTCATGGGAAAGAAACAGTACGCGTTGGGCTCCCGCGGGGATGCGATACCGTCCCTTGTGGTCAGCGTCGCGATTGCCCCGCAACCGATTCATGCGAACAAAAATTTAACTCATCGCGCTTTGCTCGCGCCAGTTCTGATAAGAGAGGCAAAAATCGTTCAAATTCCACTTGCTCCCCGCAGAACTCATGGTATTCTTCCCATGAATCGCCCACGAAGTGGGAGAAAGTGGAAGAGAGATCGAGGCCATGAATGCCACTGTTCGGGACACACGACCTCACGATCGACGGAAAGAATCGCGTGTCGATTCCGGTGTCGATCTGGCGGAGTCTCGACAGCGAGCGCGACGGAAAGAACTTTTTCATTCTTCCCGGTCGGCGGCCCGGCACGCTGAGTCTCGTTCCGGAAAAAGTATATCAGCGCGAGTGTCAGGACGTGCCGAATCTGAACGAACTGACGGACGATGCGTACGAATATTTTCAGTTCATTCGCTCCAACACGACGGAATTGTCGGCAGACGGTCAGGGGCGCGTCCTGCTGCCGGAACGCTTGCTGAAGCTGGCGGGACTTGGCAAAGAGGTGGCGCTGGCCTGCGTGGGCGATCGAATGGAACTTTGGAATCGCGCGGATCATACGGAGTTCTCGAAGCAGCAGTGGAGCTCCTACGCGGAAAAACGCGGTGCGGCCCATGCCGAGATCCGCACGTTGCGAACAAATCGAATGGATGACGCGGATTCCCGCGGATCGCATTCGACGAAATAACAGATCTTTCGGACCTGTAGCGAGGAAGCCGATCGCGTATCGAACGGGTAGTTGAACAGCGAAAGTTTGTTGAAAGCTTTCGCCGTTCCACTCCCCCAAAAAACGGAGGAATTGCCTGAGATTCACACGCCGAGGATCTGGGCACCGTGGCAGGATGCTGCGGAACTCCGAACCGGCGACTTTCGCCGGCTGTGGTCCGTCCGGGCATCAGGGAGGATGCCCGGGCGGATCAACCCCTTCCTCTTTCGAGGAACCGGGTTTTATACGCGCTCGTGGTCTTCATGTCCAGCGGGATGTACGTGAACGCTAAATTCGAATTTGAGATGGCTGCGGAGCGGTGAGCGGTGCTGCGCGCGAACACATACCGGTTTTGTGGCGTGAGGTGTTGCGGGAGATGCAACCCAAAGCCGGCGATGTCGTGCTCGACGGAACCGTCGGGCTCGGCGGGCACGCGCAGCATATTGTTCCGTTGCTTGGGACGGACGGACGATATATCGGCTTGGATATCGACGGCGACATGCTCGCGCACGCGCGGGCGGCGCTGGCGTCGGAACATACGTGCAGGATCGATCTGGAGCAGGCCAACTACGCCGAGTTCCCCGAGGTATTGGCGCGATTAGAGCTGCAGCGAGTGGATGCGATGTTGCTCGACCTGGGTCTGAACTCGGCGCAATTGGACGATCCTGCACGCGGGTTTTCTTTCGATCGGGACGGACCGCTGGACATGCGATTCAATAAGCAGGAAAGCAGAACGGCGATCGACCTGATCAACAGCTTGTCCGAAACGGAGCTGTCCGATCTGTTTTATGACTATGGCCAGGAAGGCGCGAGTCGGCGAATTGCAAAGCGCATCTGTCAGGCCCGCCATACCGGGCGCATCACAACGACCGTTGTATTGGCACGGGTGATCGAGTCGGCAGGGGCCGCAGGCGGGAAAACACACCCTGCGACACGGGTGTTTCAGGCGCTGCGCATCGCGGTGAATCGCGAACTTGAAAATGTCGAGCGATTTTTGGATCATGTGGTAGAACACCTGCAGATCGGCGGCAAATTGCTTGTGATCAGCTTCCACAGCCTGGAAGACAAGATCGTCAAGCAGTTTTTGCGGACAGCGGCAAAGGCCGGCACGATGCGCGAGTTGACCAAGCGACCCATCGTCGCCGAGGGGACGGAGCGAAGAGCAAACCCGCGCAGTCGCAGTGCGAAAATGCGGGTCGCGGAGCGGATCAAGTAATCAATTGGGGCGATCGACGCACGGAGGCGGGCGATGTCTTTCACGGCACGAACATCTCAACTCATTTGCCTGGCATATATCGGAACCGTCTCGACGTTGATTGTCCGATACACGCGCGAGCAATTTGATCATTTCGATATCCTGAAGCCTGATGAGGTGCCGCTGACCTT
>JBFWWY010000468.1:0-3436 GCA_050245935.1 Phycisphaerae bacterium
TCGGCTTGCGGGTTTGCCAATGCCGCCGTGGGCCCGTTTTACTGTCCCGGCGACCAGAAGGTTTACATTGATCTCGGGTTCTTCGATCAACTTGCGCAGCGATTTCGCGCGCCCGGTGATTTTGCGCAGGCATACGTGATCGCGCACGAAGTCGGCCACCATGTGCAGCATTTGCTCGGTATTACCACGCAAGTGCACTCGCAGAAAGGCCGCGTGTCGGAGCGTGAATTCAATGAACTGTCCGTGCGATTGGAACTGCAGGCGGATTTCCTCGCCGGCGTCTGGGCCCATCATGCGGATGAACAATTCCGGATCCTGGAGGAAGGCGACATCGAGGAAGCGCTCCGGGCGGCAACAGCGATCGGCGACGATGCGATTCAGAAGCAAACGCAAGGCTACGTCGTGCCCGATTCGTTCACGCACGGCACGTCGGAACAGCGACGACGCTGGTTCTTCAAAGGACTGGAGAGCGGGGATTTGCGGGAAATGGATACGTTCAGTGTCGCGGAGCCATAAGAACACATCGCCCATCGCACTCTGCGCAGCCGCGGGAAATCTGGCGGCCGAATATCACGTCCGAAGTTGCCTACGCTGTAGTCGTTCCTGCGACACAAAGAGAACGTCCGGCACAGAGGCCGGACGCTACAAAGGCGGACGTCCGACGCGGGGGTCGGACGCTACGGCAAAACGTCCGGCGCGGGGGCCGGACGCTACGAGTGCCGCTTAGTTTCCGAGAATGATGTAGCCGACAACGGTATCGCTGTTGTTGCCGGTCTTGAACGCAACGATGTTGTCGCTCACGCGAACGTCGGTGCCGGGGCAGCCGTACTCGTCGTCGCCGGTCGGATCGGGCAGGTTGGTGAAGTCGCCGCCGGTGCTGACCATCAGGTATTCGCCGCTGCCAACCGATTCCGAACCTGCAGCCCACCAACGCGCGCCATTGTGATCCACCTGGATTGTCTGCGCGAAGCCGAAAACGCCGTTGTTCGTGGTCGAGCCGTCGATGAAGACGTCGGGGGTCGCGAGCTTGATGTTGCCCGAGGTGCCGATCACCGACTGGAGTTGGGAACCGTTCGACTCCGCGTCCGTGAAGAAGCCGATCATCGGCTCAGCAACGTTGATATCGACCATGTCGATTTCGAGCGAGGCACGTTCGCCGCCGAGATTTACCAGGATCGGCGTATTCGCCGAGTCGCTCGTATCGAGCAGTCGCGCCTGGGTCGGGGTCTGATCGTCGTAGTAAAAGATCGTGCGGTTGCTGTACGCGATCTGCGTATCATTGCCGATGCCGCCGGCACCCGACACATCGAACATCAACGGTGCGTTCATCGGGTTCTGCATGTCGTAGATGAAGAACGTATCGCCGGACACAGCGCACACCGACCGAGTCAGTGCATCAACGGCAACCTGCGTTGCTGTGTCGTTCGTCGGATTCACGTCGAATGCAATCAGGCTCGGTGTCGGGGTGCTGAGGTCGATGACCTTGATTACCTTGCCGTCGGTAACTTCGCCGTCGTCGTTACGTGTCACGACAAAGTCGCCGTCCGCCTGGATGTGTCCGGGGGCGTCGAGGCCGATGGGGACGTTGATGAGGCGGATGTCGGTCGTCGGGAACGTGGTCGACGTGTCGGTTTCGGTATTGTAAATCGTTACCTGGAAGTTGCTTACCAGCGCAATGTTCTTGCCGGTGACGGCGAACGAGCCGGCCTGGAAGGTTCCGCCGTTCGGCAACCCGGCACCAGTGGTCGGATTGGTCGAAGGAACGATGTAATCCACGCCGGAGAAGCCGCCGGTGCCGAAGACGACGAGATCGTCGCCGGCCGCGATTCGGCCCTGCACGTGCATTTCAATATTGGTTTTGACGGGCGAGAAGTTTCCGCCGCCGCTGTTGTTGTTGGTGTTGCCGTTGCTGTTCGCGCTGGAATTCGAATTGCCGTTGTTGCTGGAATTGGAGTTTCCACTGGAATTTGAATTGCCGTTCGAGTTGTCATTCGGCGGGAACAGGAATGGGCACCCGGTTGTGGGCACGAGGATGGCCGCCGCCGCCGCGGTGACAATCACACTCAACAGATTCTTTCTCATCAGACGAAGCTCCTTGCAAAAGCGCGGACAGGTTTGTGCGTCCCGCACGAAACGAGGTTCGGGACATTCTTTTGCGTAAAAGTTACGGCATGGGGTGATCCCCCGGACCGACCGCGCAGTGGATCCGGAAGATCGAGCACCATTCTTAACAAGATCAAGCGCGTGTCAACAGACTCATTGCGATTTTGCTGAACCGGCAAGCCGAATTTGCCTGGCGCGCGCGTGACCTTTTGGTGAACTGCGCCAGTAGCGCAGGGAAAGTGCAGAAATTTATGAGAATTTTTGTCATGATTCTGTAATCAGCTGCACCTGGAATCGCAATGCGTGATGATCGAGCATCACTGTGACCCATTCCGGATCGCCGTTGTTTTCGAAGGCGATCTTGTCCACGAGACACTCGCTGCGAATGGTGTCCTCGAACTGATGAATTGTGCTGGTTACCGTTTCATCCGCTGCAATCTGCAGGCCGATCCGCTGCTCGTACGCCAAATCGAGTTCTTTGCGGCGTGCCTGAACGTGGTGGATGAAGTCGCGGACGAGGCCCTCGCGCTTAAGTTCCTCCGATACTTCGGTACTCAGCACGGCGACACCGCCGCGGAAGGGCGCAGCCGACCAGCCTTCTTTCGCTTCGAGACGGATTTCGACTTCGTCGCTGGTCAATTCGACCGGCGGGCCGTTGAGATCGAAGGTGAACTTGCCGTCGCTGACGAGCTTTTCGCGCGCCGCGGCGGCGTCAATGCCCTGCAGCGCTTTGCCGATCTGCGGGGCCTGCTTACCGAATTTGGGGCCGAGGGCCTTGAAGTTCGGCTTGATCTGGTAGTTGACGTATTCGTCCGCCCGCGTCGCGAACTCGACGGCCTTCACGTTGAGCTCTTCGGCGATCAGCGGAGCGTGCGACTTGAGCCAGCTTTCGTGTTCGTGCTTCGCGAGGATGATTTCAACCTGTGCCAGCGGCTGTCGAACTTTGAGCTTCGCAGCAGTGCGCGCGGCGCGACCGGCGGAGACAATTTCACGCACAAGATTCATCTCGGCAGCGAGGTCGATGTCGATCAGCGATTCGTCTGCGGTTGGATAGTCGCACAGATGAACAGAAGAGGCGGAGCTGTGTACTGACCGGCTGAGAGCCGGTGCCCCACTTTCGCGTATTGACCGGCTGAGAGCCGGTGCCCCACTTTCGCGGGAGGACGAGGCTCCTGCCGAGCCGTCTGTCCCGTATTGACCGGCTGAGAGCCGGTGCCCCACTTTCGACCCGATTTGATCGGGGTCGTGAGCGCCGGCTCCATCTTTGATCCCAGTCAAATTCTGGTACATCGTCTCCGCGAAAAACGGCGTAAATGGCGCGATCAATTTGCTC
>JBFWWY010000469.1:0-3453 GCA_050245935.1 Phycisphaerae bacterium
TCTGGCTTGCAGAACGCCGAGGTCTGTCGCCATTGGCCGTTCCGTCAGATGCTGGAGTTTCGCCGATGACGGCCATTGCAGCATCCACTTCCGCGCGATCCCTCCCGTCTGAAGAGACGTGGGACGTTGTGATTGTCGGTGCGGGTCCCGCAGGGGCGATGGCGGCGCGGGGGCTCGCATCGCGCGGCGTGAAGGTGCTGTTGGTGGATCGCGCACCGTTTCCCCGCTACAAGGTGTGTGGCAGCTGTCTTTCGCCCACTGCCATGCAGATCCTTCGATATATCGGATTGCATTCCACATTGCAGCGCGCAGTCCCAACCCATGCCCTCGAGCTTGTTGCGTATGGAAAACGCGCGGAAATTGTATTGCCGGGAGGCGCGGCGGTTTCTCGTGCCGCCTTCGATGCGGCGCTCGTCGCGGATGCCGTTCGCGCGGGGGCAGCGTTTTGTGATGACACAATCGCGCAGTGGTTGTGCGATACCGACAACGAAGTCTCCATCAGACTGACGCGTGGCACCGGCTTCCGCGTCGTGCGTGCGCGGGCGGTCGTTGCGGCGGACGGACTGAGCGGGAGCTTCACGAGGCACCTCCCGGGAGCCCGCGTGATCACGCGACGAAACAGTTGGATTGGCGCCGGCGCGTCTACGTGCTTTCCGGAATGGTTATCGCCGCAGACCATTCGCATGTGTATTTCCGCGGACGGGTACGTCGGGGTTGTGCACGTAGAAGATGGAACTCTGGCGCTCGCCGCCGCCGTGAACCCACGCATACTGAAATCCAGCGGGGGCCTTGGCGTCGCAGTCCAAAGAATCATGAGGATGAGCGGTGCACGTTTTTTACCAGCCGTGGAGGACCTGCGCTGGCGCGGGACACCGCCCTTGTCACGACGCCACACGGCCCCCGACTCGCCCCGGATCTTCGTCGTTGGCGACGCCGCGGGATATGTTGAACCATTTACGGGCGAAGGCATGGCCTGGGCGCTGATGGCCGGGAACGAGGTCATCGCGCACGTGGAGCGGCGTCTCCTTCACCCCTCGGCCCGAGACGGACAGCGCTGGATACGCGCGCGGGACCGGAAATTGCGAATGCGGAAGGTTCGCTGTGCGGTGGTTACCGCCGGTTTGCGATCGCCGACATGGACGCGAATCGGGTTGCACGTGCTCGGACTGCGCTCGACGATCGCAACACGGGTCATCGCACAACTTCGGTAAGGTACGCAGTTTCGTTGCATCATGAAAAATCCCGCTCCCTCGATCCGTTGGAAAGCGGGAACGAGATCATCTTTCCTGTTGCGGCCCGGTTACGCCTTGGCTTTGATCGCGTCGCGAATTTCCTCAAGCAACACTTCCTGTCGCGGCGGTGCGGCAGGCTTCGCTTCTTCTTTCCGCTTGAGCTTGTTGATGCCCTTGATGAGCAGGAAGACGGCGAACGCGACGAGGAGGAAATTGATCATTTCGGTAACAAAAGCCCCATATTCGATTGCTACCGGTTGTACAGCCCAATTAGGGGAATTCGCGTCCTTCGGAGCGACGGTTACCCCCTCCTTCAGGACACCGTCCTTAATCGTCCACTTATAATCTTTGAAATCCGCTTGGCCCATCAAAAGACCCAGTGGCGGCATGAACAACTTGTCAACAATTGACTTTACGACGGCTCCGAACGCGGCACCGATGATGATACCGACCGCCATGTCGATCATGTTGCCTTTGATCGCGAACTCTTTGAATTCCTTGATAAATCCCATGGGAAACCTTTCTGCGTGTGGCCAATCGGGGGAATGATCCCGCGCAAGAAATATGAATGGTGTGGCTACGAAAGGGTCGCCCGACACCCGCCCGGCGACGGCAAGATAACATTCGCGACGGGAGTTGCAACAGCGTCCGGTAGCGTCTCAATGTTTCGTCCTGACAACGCCTCAGCGTCGTCTGGGCGTCTCGCGCCGCATAAAGTCGCCTGTTGCCCGGCAAGCGTCACCCGCACCGAATGTCTGGCAGGCCTACGATTTACGCGCCGGATGCGAAATTCTACGGGCGCGATTCCGGCAGTCCGCTACGGCGCTGCAGGCTCCAGATGAAACGCGTCGTGCAACACCAGCAAGGCCCGCTCGGCGTGATCTTTCGGGACGAGCACGCTGATCACAATTTCGCTGGTAGTGATGTTCTCCACGTTGATCCCGGCTTTCGCGAGCGCGGCAAAACACGTCGCCGCGACGCCGCGATGACTGCGCATGCCCACCCCTACCACGCTGAGCCGCGCCAGGTGCGGGTTGACGTCCACACGCGCGACTTCAAGCTGTTTGGCAAGGTCGTTTGCTGCCGCGCGCACCTCATCCAGATCGCTGTGCGTGACGGTGAAGCCGAGTGTCGCGGCCGGGGCGTTGACCGTTCCACCAACGTTCTGCATGATGTCATCGACAAAGATGTCGCGACGAGCGATTTCGTCAAAAATCGAGGAAACGACACCGGGCCGGTTCGGCAAGCCGACAAACGTTATGCGGGTAATGTCGCGTTTGAGCGTGACGCCACGGATCGCGACGTCTTCCATCGCCTGATTTGCATGCATGATGATCGTTCCCGGTTCGTCAGTAAAACTGCAGCGTACATGAATCGGCACGCTGTATTTTTTGGCAAGTTCGATTGAACGCCCGTGCATCACACCTGCACCGAGACTCGCCATCTCCAGCATTTCGTCGTAGCTGATCGCGGGTAACAGCCGCGCCGACGCGACAAAACGCGGATCGCTGGTGTAAATGCCGTTCACATCGGTATAAATCTCGCAGGTTTCGGCTTTCAGCGCCGCCGCGAGCGCCACAGCCGTCGTATCGCTGCCGCCGCGCCCCAGCGTTGTGATGTTGAACGCTTCGTCGACACCCTGAAAACCCGCAACAATCACGATCTGGCCGGCGTCGAGGAGCTTGTGAATGCGGTCGGCATCGATGGACTGAATCCGGGCGGCGGAGTGATCACTGTCGGTCCGCATGCCCGCCTGACCGCCGGTCAGGCTGATGGCCCGACGGCCGGCCTCCTGAATCGCCATCGCAACCAGCGCGATGCTGACCTGCTCACCAGTAGAGAGCAGCATGTCCAGTTCCCGCTTGGCGGGCTTCCTGCTGATCTGCGCGGCAAGATCCACCAGTCGATCGGTTTCATGCCCCATCGCCGAAACGACGAGAACTACTTGGTGCCCGCTTTCCTGCGCAGCGATGGCGCGCACGGCGGCGCGGCGGATGCGTGCGGCATCAGCCACGCTGGTGCCGCCGAATTTTTGGACGATGATCGGCATATCGCGACAAGTGTAGCGCGGAAATTCGGCGCGGCAATGGGGTGCCGGGGAACCGGTCAAAGCGTCGGGCCGGGTCCCCGATGAATCGGGACACGCGGCCCGGCGCTGATCGCCATAAATTCCAATGGCGAATGCCGTGTGACGTGACTTCCGATTGTACTTTCGTCCCGT
>JBFWWY010000470.1:0-3427 GCA_050245935.1 Phycisphaerae bacterium
TTAGCGCCACCGGGAACCGCGAAAGCACGAAATGCGCCCCCAGCGGCGGGAGCGGCGACAGGAGAAATACACTGCGTCGGCCGTTGAGCAATTGAATGCGCGGCCGGTGAATGTTCCATGTTGCCAGGGAATAGGAGACCAGCAACGTAGCATTCGCGATCGGCCAGATCAGACATTCCAGCAGATAGAGGCCGATCGCGATTGCAAGCAATTGTTGGGAGGGAGTCATCGGCGCCGTCCGCGAGTGGCTACGATTCCCGCACCTCACGGCGACCGAAAATGCTACTCATGATTTTCTTGAAGAACGCGCCCACCGCCACCAGTCCGACAACGATCAGCTTCCAGAATTTCTGGAGAAGTCCCATCTTGAGCGCGACCGCCGCCGCACCACCGGCAACGAGCGCCGCGAGGCCATATTCAGCGATTTTGTCGCCGTCGCGAAACTCGCCATGGGTATTTCCCGCTGTGAACTGGTAACCGGCGAGCAGGTTGTTGAACGTAGGCATCACCGACGTCAAGACTTCGGGTTCCGCGACAAGTGTGGCTTCCATGACCCCTTTGCGGCCGAGAAGTCTGGTGTTGTGATTGATGACTTCCTGCCCTTCACTCTGCAGACGAATGCCCCAGTTCAGATTGTTCGTCTTCGGGTCATAGTTCGGTTCCTGCATCCAACCGATGAGTTCGAGTGCCGGCCATCCCTGACTTTCACGCTGTTTATTGCCTTCCTTGTTGCCCGCTTTCATGGACTTCATCAGCGCGTCAGCGTCCAGACTCTCCCGATCATCGTCCTTCACGTAACCGATGTCATTGAACTCAAAAACGACGAACCAATCCAGGCCGGCGGGGCCGATCATTCCCAGTTCGTTCCCGGTGACCGGGTTCTGAAAAAGCTCCATGACTTTTTGCGTCCCGGAAGAACCGGTAAACCAGAATCCTGCGGGAATGTCGATTTCCGCGATGCCGCCGATGGAGCCTTTGCCGGGTCCTTCCTGCCAACTCGCGAACTCCTTGAGAAAAGCCTGCGGGTCTGCGGGCATATCATTAGCCGCGGGCTCGGCCTCCTGCGCGAACGAAGAGATCGATCCGACGGCGAGCGTGACAGAGAAGATGAATCGACTCAAAAACGAGTGCGTGTACATAAGTCGGTGTCCTTCAGCCGGCTATGGCAAATAGAGTAGTCATCCGTGGTTTTGTTACCGGAACGTTTTCGTGATCTGGCCGCGTCGATCTCCTCGCGACCATCGGCGTCAGTTTCGCCGTTGCGAGGGTTCCTCCGCAAGGGTCCGACATCACTTTTTACAACGAATTCTCCGGATTCAACACAGTTTGTTTGGGAGAAGCGGACGACGGCACCCCCATCTGCGGGCACGCCCCCAATGTCGCGTCAGTTGATCCGCTGCAGCTCGTCGGTCAGTGCGGAAATGTGATTGGCCTGCCGCTCGGCTTCCTGAACGTCAATTTCACCTTTCCGCACCAGGTGGGCGAGGGATCGCTCAAGCGTGCACATTCGCTGCGAGGAGATATCCTGGGTCTGGGTCTGAATCACTGAGTAGATCTGTTCGAGCTTGAATTGCCGGATCATATTGCTGACGGCGTAGTTGTTGTGCAGGATTTCCATCGCCAGCACGCGACCCTTTGTCGTGGCTTTGGGAAGAAGCTTTTGCGTAATGACATAACGCAGGCCCAGCGAGAGCTGATGAATAATTTCCTCCTGCCGGCTTTCGGGATACATATCGAGCAGGCGCGTGATGGTGCCCACGGTATTTCGCGTATGCAACGCGCTGAAGACCAGATGGCCCGTTTCCGCGGCGGTCAGGGTCCAGGAGGCGGATTCCTGATCCGTCATTTCCCCGATGAAGATGATGTCCGGGTCCTCTCGCAGACAGTCGCGCATGCCGGCCTCGAAATTGGGAACGTCACGGCCGATCGCGCGTTGCGAAATCACCCCTTTTTCGCCGGTCAATCGATACTCGACGGGGTCTTCCAGCGTAATGATGCGGCAGGCGCGGGTCTGGGAAATTCGCTGAATCAGCGATGCGATGGTGGTTGATTTGCCGGCACCGGTTGCCCCGGTCAACAACACCAGCCCGTGCGACAGGTTGATGATGTCTTCCCAGACGCCGTTCTGAAAGCCAATTTTCTCGACTTCCGGGACGCGTGTATCCAGGGCGCGAATGGCGAGCGCCGGGCCGTCACTATCGAAAAACGCATTGACGCGAATCCGCATTTCCTCGATGAGCGAGGAACTGTTGACGGAACGACGCTTTTTGAGCGTTTGCAGTTCCGACTCCGACAGCAACGAACGCACAAACTGCTGCACTGTTTTTCGCTTCATCGGCGGACTGCTCGTCCGCTGAAGCTTTCCATCGAGCCGGTAGACCGGGGGCTCCCCGACTTTAATGTGAAGATCGGTCACGCGATCGACGCCGTGCCGCTTGAAGTTGCCGATCAGATCACGCATGCTCATCTGCTTCGATTCGGAGACAGCGTAATACTTCTGATCGAGCAGTGACTCGTCGCGAATAGTACTGGGTATGCCGGCTTCGGCCACGGGGAAGGCTCCTGGGCAAGACAATGTCGGGCAACCAAGCGGAACTTGAAGTGTAGACAGGAATAGCACAAAAAAAAATAGGATGATGTTGCTGGAACGTGTATGATGATTTCTAATCCGAATGCACGTCTTGACCGTCTGAGTGAGATCGCCATGAGCCGCCAACCGACATTGACTGAGCTGGATCTGGATGAAGATACACTGCATGGTCTCGCCGGCGGCGGGGGTTATGAAGCGGAGCCGCGACATCGCGCGCTTCGTTCGGGGAAGGTTCACGTGAACAAAGCCGTCATTGCCATCATTGCCGGGAGTCTGTTTCTGGTCGCGGCGCTCGCGGCGCTCATGATTTCACTGATCTGTGTCTACAGCGGCGTCTTCGACAACGGCACCGAGCCTGGCAAGGCGGTGGCGGGCTTTTTTGGCGGTCTGCTCATTGCCGCGATCGCGTCCTACTCGGGCTATCGCTTCATCAGCCGCGCATAATCGTATTTCCTCGCCTCACTCCCGCGAAACGCGTGGAGGCCCTAAAAGTCGCGACGCGATCAGTGCCCTTGTTCCGCAGAATTCATCGACTCCGGGACATTCACGTTCCCCCGTCTTGCCCAAACCGTTGCTGAGTCGCTACATTCGCCGCGACGAGCCGGGTGTGCGGCAAATGGGAGACGGGCGCGCGAGCGGCGAAATCGCGAAAGGTGTCTGATCGCAATGACTGATCGAGCGGCAATGGGTTTCGCAGCGCTTGTTCTCTGCGCGCTTCTTACCGGCTGCGCAACGTCCCAATCGGCGCAGCGTCCGATCGTCTCGACAGTCTCCGAGTGGAACTTTGGCAGCGCGCCCGGTCGTCGCATCACCACGGACCATTATGAAATTCTCACA
>JBFWWY010000471.1:0-3418 GCA_050245935.1 Phycisphaerae bacterium
CGGCTTCTCCTCAAGCCCCCGTTGCTCCAGCACAGTTTCCACCGCTTCGCTCTGTTCCAGCCACGCGGGGTTGGACGCGTCGGCTACGTGAAGAAGCAAGTCGGCATGAATCGCTTCTTCGAGTGTCGCGCGAAACGACGCCACCAGAAGAGGCGGTAAGTCGCGAATGAACCCGACAGTATCAGACAACAAGACGTGGCGTCCGCCACCAAGATCCCATCGCCGCGTGAGCGTGTCGAGCGTTTCAAATAGCCGATCGCGCGAGGCAGCGGGCGCGCCGGTCAACCGTGTCAGCAAGGTGCTCTTGCCTGCGTTGGTGTATCCGACCATTGAGACGTTGAAGTGCTCGCTGCGCGCTTTGACCTGCCTGATCTTTCGTCGGTCAATCTTGGCGATCTGGTCCTTCAGAAACGAGACACGCTGACTGACAAGTCGGCGATCGATTTCGATCTGCCGTTCGCCGGGACCGCGCGTGCCAATGCCGCCGACGGCGCCGGCACCGGTTGCACCGCCGGCACCGGCAATGCGTTCCAAGTGCGTCCACATGCCGCGGAGGCGCGGCGCCGTATATTCAAGCTGCGCAAGCTCCACCTGGAGGCGGGCTTCGTGCGTCCTGGCACGTGCGGCGAAAATGTCGAGAATCAGTTCGCTGCGGTCGATCACGCGCCGCTGGACCGCATTCTCGACCTCGCGAATCTGGGAGGGTGACAAATCGAAATCGAAGATGATCAGATCGGCATCCAGCGCCTCGGCCATCATCTGAATTTCTTCGATTTTTCCTTTTCCCAACGCCGTCGCGGGGTCGAGCGTTCGCCGCTTCTGCGTGACGCGACCGACGACGGTCGCGCCGGCGGATAACGCCAGCTCTGCCAGCTCCGCCAAGGGATCGTCGTAGCTCGACTGACCGTTTGCAATGATCGTGGCCAGAATCGCGCGTTCGTTCGGCTTTTTCGTGGATTCGGTCTTCAATCTGTGCTTTTCCCTGCCTGGGTCGTTCAGTACGTCCGCAGCACTCGACGCTGCGCGTCGAGGCGGACTGTCGCTTGCGTGGAGTTTGTATCATGCCGGGCTTGCCGGGTAAGGTCGAGTTGTTTTACACTACGCGACTCGCGTCGGCGGGACGCGGCGCACGGTGGCGTGCCCGAGTGGTCTAAGGGAACGGATTGCAAATCCGTGATTCGTGGGTTCGAATCCCACCGCCACCTTTCAGCACCGATTGAGTCGCAGTTTCGCTGCGGGCGCTGTGCGGCTTTTTGCGTACGGAGCGACCGGACAGTGATCGGCATTTCCATCTCCGTCCGTTGGTCGTGCCGGCGGCGATTTCGTAACGCTCCCAACGATTTTCGACTTTTGAAAGGGGCATCCCATGGCAATTCAACTCGGCGATATTGCACCGGATTTTGCGCAACAGTCCACGGAAGGCGAAATCCACTTCCATGACTGGCTCGGAGACAAATGGGGTGTGCTGTTTTCGCATCCCGCGGATTTTACGCCGGTTTGCACGACTGAGCTGGGCGCGGTTGCAAAGCTCAAGGGGGAATTTGAGAAGCGCAATGTGAAGCCGCTCGCGCTGAGTGTTGACAAGTTGTCAGATCATCAGGCTTGGTCCAAGGACATCGAAGAAACACAGGGGGCAGCGCTGAACTTTCCGATTCTGGCGGACGAGGATCGAAAAGTCAGCGATCTGTATGGGATGATTCATCCGAATGCCAACGACACGTTGACCGTGCGTTCCGTTTTTATCATCGGCCCTGACAAAAAGGTGAAGCTGATGCTGACGTATCCTGCCAGCACCGGCCGCAACTTTGACGAAATCCTTCGTGTCATTGATTCATTGCAGTTAACGGCGAATTACAAGGTGGCGACGCCGGCGAATTGGGAGCGCGGGCAGGACTGTATCATCGTGCCGGCGGTGACAAACGATCAGGCGAAGGAGATGTTTCCCAAGGGATTCAAGGAAATTAAGCCGTATTTACGAACCACGCCCCAGCCGACCGAACTGCCGCAATAGAAACGATGTGAGTAAAAATTCTGTGCGTACGAAAGTACGTGTGTCGCAGACGAAACGTCGCCGTATGCCCCGGAGAGAATGTTCATGCTGTTTCGAATGATCTATGAGGACCAGCTCGCACACGCCAGCTATCTGATCGGCTGCCAGAAAACGGGGGAAGCGATTGTGGTCGATCCGCGCCGGGACGTTGACGTATATGTCACGCTGGCCGCGAAAGAAGGCCTGCGGATCGTCGCTGTTGCAGAAACACATGTCCATGCGGACTTTGTCTCGGGCGCGCGAGAACTTGCACACCGCGTACATGCGCGGGTTTATGTGTCCGGCGCCGCTGGTGCCGATTGGACACCGAAATGGCTCGCAGATTCGCAAGGACAGGGCGCGAGTGGGACGGCACAGGTACTGCAGGATCGTGACGAGTTCTCGATCGGAAAGATCCGCTTTCTTGCGGTGCATACGCCCGGTCATACGCCGGAACACGTTTGCTATCTCGTGACTGATGCGGGCGGCGGTGCCCAGGAGGCAATGGGGATTCTCTCCGGCGACTTTGTTTTCGTCGGCGATTTGGGACGGCCGGATCTTCTTGAAAAAGCGGTAGGGGTGCGCGGCGCGGGAGAGCTTGCTGCACATTCGCTGCGCGAGTCGGCGGAAAAGTTTCTGACACTTGCCGACTATTTGCAGGTGTGGCCGGCGCATGGAGCGGGCAGTGCTTGCGGCAAGAGCCTCGGCGCGGTGCCGCAATCGACGGTGGGCTATGAACGACGACAGAATTCCGCGCTGCAATTGGCTGGCGACGCATCCGCGTTTGTCCGGGCCATTCTCGCGGACCAGCCCGAGCCCCCTAGCTACTTTGCGCGAATGAAGCGGGTCAACGTGGAAGGGCCGGCCTTGCTCGGCGAATTGCCGCCGGCGTCAAAGTTGTCGACATCGGAAGCAAAATCAGCGATCGGACAAAACGCGCAAGTCGTAGACCTGCGGTCGTGGAACGCGTTTCGTGCGGGCCACATCCCCAATGCGATTTGCGCCCCGTTCGACAAGTCATTCACGACGATTGTCGGCAGCTACGCAAATCCGGGTGTGTACGTAATCCTTTGCAGTGATCAGGCCGCTACGCTCGACGATGCAGTGCGATGCTGCGTGCGTGTTGGCATCGACCGGATCATCGGGTCGATTTCAACAGACGATCTCGCTTCCTTGCCCAGCAGCACTACCGCAGAAGTCGATGTTCAGGAACTGAAGAAGCGCATGGATTCTGGGTACACGATTCTGGACGTTCGCCGGGAAGACGAGTTTGTAGCGGGGCACATGCCGGGTGCGAAGAATATTGCACATGTTCAACTGGCAAACCGTCTTGAGGAATTGTCGCGCGACAAGCCGTTACTCGTCAGTTGCCGCTCCGGCGCGCGTTCA
>JBFWWY010000472.1:0-3414 GCA_050245935.1 Phycisphaerae bacterium
AATCGCAACCTTCTGCGTGACATGCAATCCCCCGGCTCCAAGCACGAGGGCAGATTTCTTGCATCTCGATCAGTCTGTGTTGAGATCAGCGACCACCTGTCAGGCCCGATGTCCGCGACTGTGCCCGTGTCGTCGCCGTATCCGAAGACGTGCCTCTCATCATCAACCAGACGTATCAATAGAAACACAAGGACGATTGCCCAGGGAGCGCTGAAGGAATTTTGGCCCTCCACGCATGCGTGTTCTGCATTCGCGTCTTTGCCCTCCATTGTTACTAAGTCGCTTACTGCGTCGATCTGACAAAAAAACTTACTTTTTCTTCGGTGGCTCGCGGGGGTTTGGAATCAATTTCCAGTTCTCTATACTGCAGGCATGGCTGCGCAAGTCTCTACGCACATTACACTTCTGCAACGATTGCAGGCGGGTGACGATTCCCGGGCGTGGGACGATTTTTCCCAGCGATACAGCTTGCTGATTCGCGCCGTCGCGTCGCGGCACGGCCTCCAGCCGGCGGACGCCGACGACATCCTCCAGGACGTCCTTCTCGCACTGACCAAGTCGCTCGTCACCTTCGTATATGACCCCCAGCGGGCTCGGTTTCGGACCTACCTGCAGGTCATTGTTCAGCGGTCGATTTTTCGAAAATTCCGTCAGAACCAGACGACCCGAAGCATTACGGAACTGGCGCAAGGGGAGTCCGACAAGGATTACTGCGACGGAATCTGGGAATCGGAATGGCGCCAATACCATATGCATCTCGCAATGAAATCGATTGAGGTGGAATTCAATGAGCGTGATCGGAATGCCTTCTCCATGTATTTCGGTGCACAAATGCCGGCAGCGATGACCGCGGACACCTTGGGGATGTCGCTGGATCAGGTATATCAGGCGAAGTCGCGAATCATCCGGCGGATCGGAGAGTTGATCGCTCAACAGGTCTCCGAAGAGGGATGAAGCGGGAATCGCGGAAGGCCGACCGCGGCGGGAGATTGAGTTGCGTGTCTGGAGGCGTTTCTAACGCAAAACTTGGCTGCTCGCTCCGTACCTGAATGATTCGCAAATGGGTTACAGGATTGGCAAGTGACGGGACTACCGGGATGTTCGAATCTTCTCATTCCGATGAACGCGGGGATGTGCCATGGGATCCGTCGAGCCGGTGGTGTTTTGATCTGGACACGCTGGCGCAGGAGGCCCAGCGCTATTTGCACCGGACCTCTCCCATCGGGCAAATTAACGGCATCGAGATTCGGTACCGAATCTCAAGCGGTGGCCAGGGGAGCGTTTTCTCCGGAGTCATTGCCGGATCCTCTGACCCGGTCGCGGTGAAGACGCTTTCGCAATTTGCGGGGGCGGATGTTTTGCAGCGTTTCGAACGCGAGATCGACATCGCACGCGCGTTGTCGCATCGGAATATCGTGCCAATTCTGAAGAGCGGCTTGACTAAAATAGGCACACCGTTCTTTGTCATGCCTCAGATCAAGGGAGTTCCTCTGGATCAATGGGCAAGTGGCAAGCGGGCGCGCGGCGAGATTCGAAGTATCCTGCAACTGTTTGTCATACTCTGTCGCACTATTCATTTCGCGCATCAGCGCGGCATCATTCATCGAGATCTCAAGCCCGGCAATGTGTTGGTCAGTGGAGACGATCAGCCGAATGTACTCGATTTCGGTCTCGCGAAGGCAACGCAGGCAGAAGCGAAGAGTATCAACCACAATCTCAGCGTCACGCACGACGGACATTTTCTGGGTTCGTTGCCGTGGACCAGTCCGGAACAACTCGAACGCGGTGCCCGTCTCGTGGATGTTCGCACCGATGTGTACGCCATCGGCGTCATGCTCTATCAGTCTTTGACAGGCGAGTTTCCCTATACGGTGGAGGGCGCGTTACCGGCTGTGGTGCACGGCGTCATGAATACGACTCCGAAACCACCGAGTGCGGGAGCGAAAGGAATTTCGCGCGACGTTGACGCGATCGTACTGAAATCGCTGGAGAAAGATGCGGATGCGCGATACCAGTCGGCTGACGATTTTGCCGATGACTTGAAGAGTTATCTCGACGGCGAACCCAATCAGGCGCGTCGTGAGCAGAGTCGCAAGTTATTGCAACGCCACGTTCGGCGGTATCAGGCGATTGTCGTGATTTCCGCAGTGCTGATCGCGCTGAGTACTGGGTTGTATTTTCGCGCCGCGGCAGCGCGCGACCATGCCGAGTCGGAGGCGGCACGCGCCACAGCCGTTACGGATTTTCTCGAAAGTCTTTTCGGCGATCTTCAACCCACACGGCGCGGATACGACGCGCGGGTTGCCGATCTTCTCGATCAGGCGGCGCTGGAATTGCCGGAGCGCTTCGCGGATCAGCCGGTCGTGCAAGCTGCGGTCTACTACATGCTGGGAAACGCGTACGCCGGGTTGGGTATGATGGTTCCAGCAGGGGAATACAGCAATCGAGCGTTAGAACTGCGCCGGGCACACCTGGGGGATGAACACATTGACACAGCGCGAGCAGCTTTTACCGTTGCGTCCGTGTCCTGGGGTCGGAGTCACGATCTTTACCCATTGCAGCAATATGTTGTCGACGTGTTTCGCAAAGAGCTGGGTCCAGAACATCCGGACACCTTACAGGCGGAGTTCAAACTGCTTTTCGTCATGCCCCCGGACGTGAACGATCATGAGATCCTGAAACAAATTGACACGATGCAGGCTCGAGCAACTTCCGTGAATCTTGATGATGCGAGATTCGGGGACCGGCTGTTGTACGAGCGCGCGCACTTTGAATTGACCATTGGAAAGCTCGCTGACGCGCGCCGGTTGATCGCCGCGTTATGGGAACGATTCGCATCGCATCCCGATCCTCATTACGAATTTCGGAATGCTGCCGCCCATCGACTCGGCTGTGTTCATCTCCTTGATGAAGACCTGGAGTCCGCAACGGTGCTGATCCGTGAAGGGCTTGCATCCGCGGAAGCGGCACTCGGCGCGCATCACCCGGCCGCGTATTTGCACCATTTGGTCAATATTGATCTTCTGATTCTGAAGGGCCGCCTCGATGAAGCTGAGGTCGAACTGAATTCTCTGGAAGGCAACCTAGATTTATCCGAACCGGTCAGTTCAGTTCTCGCCGCCATAACGGCGATTCGGCGGGCGAACTTTCTGAGTGCCGTGGGCCAGCCACACCAGGCGGCGGCGCATCTGCGTCGGTCGATTGAGTCAATCACTGATGCAACTTGGACAAATTCGTATTTTCGAGAATGCCAGCGACGCGCGCTGCTCACGATCCTTCTCAACGCGCAGGAGTACGACGAGGCCATCGAACTTGCTGAAGCAATTATTGGAAACGGCATTGACTACGCAATTGCCGATTACGAGTTTGCGCGGGTGCAATTGGAGTATGGTGAGTGTTTGCAACACGTGGGTC
>JBFWWY010000473.1:0-3413 GCA_050245935.1 Phycisphaerae bacterium
TCGGAATTCCGCGAGAATGCGCGCGGCTGTGACCTGCTGGTGATTGATGACGTACAATTCCTCGCCAATCGCGAATCCAGCCAGGAAGAGCTTTTTCATACATTCAACGCGCTATATCAGACGCGACATCAAATCGTGCTGTCGGCGGACGTGTTGCCATCGGAGATTCCGACCCTGGAGGATCGACTGGTCAGTCGTTTCACGTGGGGACTCGTGGCCCAGCTCGATCCCCCGGATCGCGAAACGCGCCAGGCCATTCTGCAAAAGAAGGCGCGCCTGCATGGGGTCGAGATCCCAGCGGACGCGCTCGATTATCTTGCGGAGAAAGTCGCAAGCAATATCCGGCTGCTGGAAGGCGCGCTTACGAAGCTCATCACGCAATCGAAGTTACTTGATCGCGAGATAGATCTGTCGCTTGCTCGAGAAATCGCACCAGGGTTCGAGCGGGCCGAGCAGCGGCCCGTCCTGATTGGAGAAATCCTCGACATTGTCGCCGCGCACTATCGCGTACACGTCCGGGAAATCATTGGGCGAAAACGTACCCGCACCGTAAGTCTGCCGCGACATATTGCGATGTATCTTGCGCGCCGGCTGACGAACATGAGTCTGGGAGAAATCGGGGCACACGTCGGCGGCCGCGACCATTCAACTGTTCTGCATGCTGAACAAACGATCGAGCGTGAAATGGTGCAGAATCTTGAGCTCAAGCACCTTCTCGACGTGTTCAGCAAACGGCTCACAACACGATCGCACTAAGGTGACCCGGCGTGTGGCGGCAATTGTGAAAAAGCGATGCGTTTGCAACACTTTCCGGATCGCGTTGGATTGGAAGCCTCCCCGATGTCGAAGTTCGTGGATGAACAAAATATTTCGCGCTGCCTTTTTCACACGATATCCACACGACGCAATAACGATAAGTTCAATACCAGCCGGAACTTAATACGCTATTTGAAAGTTGTTCACTTTTTCACGCGCTCTACTACGTACTAAGACGAATTTTCTTTTATTGAGAATTTATAAATTTGTCAGGTTGAGATTCTTGGTAGCACGAGATTAGAGCGTCGTGGCGGATGTTGAACCCGGGTCCGGAATTCCACGGCCGGCACGGAGGCACGGCCGCTACAGTTGGATTGGCAGCGTCTCCTGTTCGCGCGTCGGCAAACATCGCGTTTCCCGACAAAGTCGGGATTACCGGCTTCCCACGCCTCCGATCCCCCTTCGGCAGGCTTTCGGAAAGGGTCCATTTCGACTAGAATTCAAGCAAAGATTTGGCGCGGAAAACCCACTCCATTCCGGCGAATCGTGCGTACGGGTAACAACCTCCGCAAGAACATGTAACCGAGCAATTGCCGATGAAAATTCGTCTGCCTCGCCAGGAACTCCAGGAAGCACTCCAAGCCGTTGCGCTGTTGACCAGTGGACGAACCACGCGACCGATTCTGAACTGCGTGCGGCTCGATGTGGTCGGCGAAGAGCTGGAGCTCTCCGGCACGGACGGCGAGAGCGGTCTTCGTGTGAAGATTCCCTGTCTGCAGGTGAGCAAGCCGGGTGCGACGGTCGTTGGCACGGATCGATTGCTGCAGGTCATTCGCGAGTTTCCGGACGTTGAAATTGTTTTGACCGTGAAAGATCGACATTGCGTGCTGTCCGGCGAAGGCAGTGAATTCAAGCTCTTTGTGCAATCGGCGGACGACTTCCCGGCAGTGCCGAAATTTGACGGCGATCCCGACTTGGTGATCGACGCCAGGGAACTCTCCCGCATCATCACCCTCACTGCCTACGCGGCGGCACGCGAGACGAGCCGCTACGCGATCAACGGGGTACTGTGGCAGAAGCAAGGAAAACGTCTGTTTCTGGTTGCGACGGACGGACGCCGTCTGGCACGGGCGGGCGCGCCGCTGTCAAAGTCCGATGCTGCGGATTTTGAGATCATTGTGCCGGCGAAGGCGCTGCAAGTGTTCGACAAGATCGGCGGTCACGGGCATTCGGAAGGCGAGAGCGAAGTCGAAGTGAAGGTGTTGCCCAATCAGGTGTTGTTGCGATTCGACGGCAAGGAGCTGTCGTCGGCGCTGGTTGATGGGCATTTCCCGAAATACGAAGACGTGCTTCCGCAGGGCAACGACAAGGAAGTCACGATGACCGCGACCGAGTTTTACAGTGCGATCCGCCGGGCGGCGCTGCTGACTACAGAGGATTCGCGCGCGGTGCGGCTGACTTTCGGGAAGGACATGCTGACGATTCAATCGCAGTCGCCGGAACAGGGAGAAGCGCGAATCGAGATGCCGGTGGAATCGAATACGGACAAGCTGGAGATCGGCTTCAATCCGGCGTTTCTGAGCGACGCATTGAAAGTGCTGCCTTATGAAAAGGTGACGATTGAGCTCAGTGAAAGTTTCAAGCCAGGCGTCTTACGCGGTGAGAATCAGAACGATTTTCTGTATGTCGTGATGCCGGTCACGCTCACCTAAGCGTGCGGGCGGGGCACTCATGACGAGCGGGCAATACCACCAGAGTCTGACCAACCAAAAATGCTGGCGTCCGCGCACACTGGGCGAGACCGGCATGGTCAATCACTGCCTGCGCCGGCTGGCGGAGGAATCGCGCGATCGCGAACGGGCGGCGCGAGTCTGGTCTCTCGTGGCGGACGAAACGGTGACCGCAGGATCGCGGGTCGTCTCGTATGTCGATGGCACGTTGACCGTCGTCGTCGAAGACAAGTTTGATTTGAGTGAGTTACGACGCACTCGTGCCAAATGGCAACGGCTGATGCAGCAGCGGCTGGGCGGATTGCGATATCTGCAATTTGAAATTCAGGAACCATCGCGCGGCGGAGCTTCATTCGGCGGGCGAGAAAACGAGCGAACGCATGCAAACGGATCTTCAGATGAATGATCAGACGGTGCCCACGGGGGGCGATTATGACAGCGACAGCATTCAATGGCTCGAGGGTATCGAGCACATTCGCAAGCGCCCCAGCATGTACATCGGCGACATCGGACCGCGAGGTCTTCACCACCTGGTTTATGAAGTCATCGATAACTCCATCGATGAAGCGATGGCGGGATTCTGTAAGTCGATTCACGTCACGCTGACCACGGAAGGCTCCGTGCGCATCAGTGATGACGGTCGCGGGATTCCGGTCTCGATGAAGGAAGAATACGGAATGTCGGCGCTGGAGTTGTGTCTGACCAAGCCCAACGCCGGCGGTAAGTTCGACCGTGGGTCGTACAAGGTCTCGGGCGGGTTGCACGGTATCGGCGTGAGCGCGGTGAATGCGCTGTCGGCGTGGCTGAAGGCGCGCGTCAAGCGGGACGGCAAGATCTGGACGATGGCCTTCGAGCGGGGTGTCACGACGAAGCCGCTCGAATTTGTCGGCGATGCCACCACGACGGGCACGAGTATCGAGTTTTTGC
>JBFWWY010000474.1:0-3412 GCA_050245935.1 Phycisphaerae bacterium
GCCCCTCGCTTGAGGCGAGGGGATCGGATACGCGGTTTTCGGAACTGATTATTTTCTGTAAGCTGAATTTGCGGAGCGACGCCGTCGAACTCGGTGGTCCGAGGTTACCTGGGCATCTTCGTCCGGCACAGTGGCGGGACGCTACCTGGGCCTCTTCGTCCGGCACTGGGGCCAAACGCTACCAGGGCAACTTCGTCCGGCACAGGGGCCGGACGCTACTCTGAATCAAAGACGAAAATCGCCGCCGACACGACCGTCGTCCAGAGGCCGTTTTTGTCGCCTTCCGCAGTCTGGACAAACGCCTTCGATTCGACGATCTCGCCGCTCATTTTGTACACCGCGCGCCGACTGTCGTAGTCGTCGTCCGGATCGAACTTGATGTTGAGCGTCGTCGCGAGCATGCTGGCCGCCATATCTTCAACATAGTCGGCGGTTTTCTTTTCCGTCATGCCATAGCCGTGATGCTCGGAGATGTACCCGTATTGCTCGCCTTTTGCGGGCCGTGCGATGCCGATGCCGGCGCACACGAGACGATTCGGCTCTTTGGTGCGCGTTTCCGCCATGACGCAAAACACGATCTGGCCGGCTTTGAGTTTCTTGAGCCCCTGCGATCGGGGAATGATCTTGCAGCCGGGGGGCAAAATGCTCGAGACCTTCACGAGATTGAATTGCTCGATCCCGGCCGCCCGGAGTGCGATTTCAAAGGATTCGAGGTTATTCTTGTGTTTGCCGACGCCGCGCGTGAAAAACACCTGCGATGGGACCATGTTTCCGTGCAAAGACGTATCTCCGTTGCGATGAAATGCCGCGCCTTTTGAATAGAATGCAGACGACAGCTCGCGCGCCCCGCAAATCCGCCACGCGAGCGCGACGATCATAAACAAGGCGGCGGCTGCGTTCAATCGCACGGAGCTGAAAGTAGACGACCGCGTAGACACGGAGCGTAGGAGGATGAAGTTGCCAAAGCTACATTTTGCAGTGATAAAGCCCGCGCGGTGAGGAACGGGTGCATTCTCATTTCGAGCCGCATCGACGCCGCGACGACCGCGGCGCTCGTCGAGCAGTGCAACGGTGCAATCGTCGGTCGCGAACACGATGCGGACGAGGCACCGGTCGCTGATGAATTGGCAGATAAGCCAGTCGCGTGGCGATTTACATCGGTCATCGCGAAAGCGCCGCCGGAACCCGCGGTCTGGCATCCGCCGCGAGTCAGTGACGCGTTCGAGCGCCTGTTAACCGCTGCAGGGCAGCAATCTGCACTGCTGATCACGCTCACCGAAGCCGCGTTGCGTGAGCCCGGGACTGAGGCGAAAGCAAATGGCGATTTCGATCTGCAGGAAGCCTATGCCGTGCTGACGCGGCACCGCTTCCTGATCGAGTCGTTCGCCGTCCCGGTCGCCCTGCACCTGCCGGCGCTGCAGGCGGGCGGGCGCTTGGAGCTCATCGCGGATTTCCTCGACGAGATCAATTCACCGTACATCGGCTGGGGCCACGAGTTGACGATTTGCGACGCGAATGCCGGTACAATCGCGCGGTTGCGCGACGAGCTGGCGCATCGACTGTTCGGATTTTATCTGCGGACTGCGATGGATCGGCTGCATGACGCGCGGGAGGTGTTTGCGGTGCGCGAGTTGCTGTCGCCGGAAGTGCCGCTGATTGTTTTGCCGGAGTGAGTGGAGTCAACGAACGAGAGAAGCAAACGCGCCGCATGATTTTTTCGCCGGATGAGTTGAGAGCCCGACCCGCGCTGGCCGACGGTGGGTGGAGCAGCGTGCTGCGGCAGCGCGGGTTGCCGCTGGACGTCGCACAAGCCGAAGGGATGAACCTCGCTGCGCCCGCGCTGGTTCGCAATCTCGCACGCGAGTACGTCGCGGCCGGCGTCCAATTTCTTTCGACGAACACATTCGCCGCCAATCGCGCGGCTATTCATCCGGACTTACAGAAAGAATTGCGCGCGATCAATCGCGTGGGGGCGGAAATCTGCCGCGACGCGATCGGCGACAGGAGCATCATGCTCTGCGGCACGATCGGGCCGAGCGGCAAGATTCTCGCGGTCGGGGAGGTGAGCGAGGATGAGATTGAAGGAATTTTCTCCGAAGCGGCGCAGGGCCTCGTCGACGGCAAGGTCGACGCGTTTCTGCTCGAGACGTTCAGTGAGATCAAAGAGGCGTTGATCGCGATTCGCGCGATCCGCAATGTGGCGGACATTCCCGTGATTGCGAGTTTTTCATTCGATTCCGGCCCGCAGCGCACGCACACCCTCAGCGGCGACTCCGCCGCCGATTGCGCGGAGAAACTCGCCGACGCGAATCTCTACGCGATCGGCAGCAATTGCGGCGCGGGCGCGGCACACGCGCTGCCCGCGGTCGTCGCGCTGCATTCGGCGTACGACGGCCTGCTGTTCGCAAAGCCGAGCGGCGGTTTCCCCGAAATCGTCGAAGAGCGTCCGGTCTACAAGATCGAGCCGAAGGATTTTGCGGAGGATGCGCTCGAACTCACCGAAGCGGGGGTGCATATCGTCGGCGGCTGCTGCGGCGTCGGCCCCGATGCGATTACCCAACTGGGCAAAATGATGACCCGCCGCGCCGCGAAGAAAAAGTAATACACGCCCAGGACGTCGAGACGAAGCGGAAAAAAACTGCAGCGAGGATGGTGAAGGGGCATACTGTTGGGCGGGTTTTCGATCCCACCGTAGCGTCGGACCTCCGAGTCCGACGCATGGAGACGCGAATCCGTTGTTCGCGCGATTGTACCGTCGGGTCAGGACTCCGCCGGGTGTCAGGCAACCCGGCCCAGACGCGTCTCCGCTTTGCCAGCTTCCGGCCCGGTCGTTAGTATCTTCACCTCACAAATGATCCGGCCCTTTGCCTGCCGGCGGGTTGAAAATCCGCCCTACAGGGATCACCGCAAATGCGGCGATGGGTCGAAGCAGGAGCGGTGTCCGAGTGGCCGAAGGAGCACGCTTGGAAAGCGTGTGTGCGAGAAATCGTACCGTGGGTTCGAATCCCACCCGCTCCGTTTTGTTTTGCTGATCGCGTGGTGTTGCGGCCCGGCGCTGCAAATCGGGCTAACTTCGCGATCGTACGTTTTTGCCCGTACGCGCCGGATGCCCATACCACCCTCCCTTGCACCAAAATCCGCAGACGGGGGACCATGTCGAAAGATCGCGACATTTTGTCCGATTGGATCGCGAGCGGCTGCCACTGCATTGCGATTCAGACGTTTGAAGAGGACTACGCGATCGCCGTCGCGTCCGAACTCGCCGACCGGTTTCAACGCACGCTGTACATCTGGTCTGCCGACGTCGGCTTTCGCGCGTACGAAGGGCTCGCCGAGGACGACACGACCGAGCCGCTCGCGGCTTTCAAATTCGTCCGAGCGCTCCCCGCGCAGCCGCAGGTGCTCTATCTCG
>JBFWWY010000475.1:0-3391 GCA_050245935.1 Phycisphaerae bacterium
CGAACGCGATTCTGTCGTCGCTCTTCACGCCGTACCTAACCTCATCAGTCGGTTACACGTTGATCTATAACTCGCTCGACAACAATAAAGAGCCGACCAGCGGATTCTACGCGCAGTTCGCGCAGGATTTCGCGGGCCTTGGCGGCGACGTGAAGTATGTGAAGACGACCGCGGAGGCGCGTTACTACCGTCCGATCACCGGCGACTTCGTCGGCATGGTGCGTGCGACCGGCGGACACATCTTCGCTTGGGGCGGCGATACGCTGCGCTTCTCGGATCACTTCAACAATTCGCATACGCTGGTGCGCGGTTTCGCGACCCAGGGCTTCGGCCCGATGGACATCAACCCGGGGCTTTACTCCAACGCGAATACGCTGGGCGGCACGACCTATTGGGCGGCGACCGCGGAATTGCAGTTCCCGCTCTGGTTCATGCCGAAAGAGATCGGCGTCAAGACGGCGTTGTTCGCCGACGTCGGCCAGTTGTGGAATTACGAAGGCAATCTGAACCCGGCCAACTTGAATGGCATTGGTGCGAATTGCGCACCGAACACGGTCTGTCTCTACGATGCCGACAAGATTCGTGCATCGGTCGGCGTCAGCCTGATCTGGTCGTCGCCGTTCGGGCCGCTGCGCTTTGACTTCGCTGTGCCGGTTTCGAAGGACGACCGCGACCGGACGCAGTTCTTCCGCTTCGGCGGCGGTGCCAAGTTCTGATTGCCTGATTTCGGTTCTGCCGGACGGGAGTCGACGGTTTTCGTATGACCGACCCGATATTCTTTCGCTCACGCGGGCCGCTTGCGCTCGCCGCAATTGGCGAGCTGACCGGCGCTGCGGTGCCGGAAGCAAGCGTTGGCGCCGTTGTAAGCAGCGCCAAGCCGCTCGATATCGCGGGGCCGGAAGACCTCACGTTCTACGAGGACCCCGCGTATGCGGCGGCGCTGTCTTTCTCCGATGCGGGCGCATGCTTCGTCACGGCGAAGCTCGCGGACTCCGTTCCTGCGCATATCGTGCGGCTGATTGTCGATAAGCCTTATGCGGCGTTCGTGAAGGCTGCGCGGGCGCTGTTTCCGGATGACTTGCGCCCGCTTTCGATCGTTGGGACGCGCGGCGTCGATCCGGAAGCCTCCGTACACGAGGAAGCCCGTCTCGAGGACGGTGTCGTGGTCGATCCGGGTGCGGTGATTGGGCCGGACGCCGAGATCGGCGCGGGCACGATCGTCTGCGCGAATGTCGTCATCGGCTCGAATGTCCGCATCGGGCGCGATTGCAGCATCGGACCCGGGGCAAGCATCACGCATGCGCTGATCGGCGACCGGGTCATCATTCACGCCGGCGTTCGGATCGGGCAGGACGGGTTCGGCTACATTCCCGGCAAAAGCCATCTGAAGGTGCCGCAGCTTGGCCGTGTCGTCATTCAGGACGATGTCGAAATCGGCGCCGGCACCACTGTCGATCGCGGCGGCGGACGCGATACGATGATCGGCGAAGGCACCAAGATCGATAACCTCGTGCAGGTCGCGCATAACGTGTCGATCGGCCGGCACTGTATCATCGCGGGTCATGTCGGGCTTTCGGGCAGCGTGACGCTCGGCGATGGCGTAATGCTCGGCGGCAAGGTCGGCATCGCCGATCACCGGACAATCGGCGACCGGGCGCAACTGATCGCGCTTTCCGGGGTCATGCACGACGTTCCCGCGGGCGAACGCTGGGGCGGTGCGCCGGCGAAGCCGTTGCGCGAGTTTTTCCGCGAGCAGGTCGCCTTGCAGCGCCTTGCCGGAAAAGGTGGTAAAGACGCCGGCGGTAAAAGCAGCTGAAGCGAACGGTCGGACGTAAAAGACAATGAGCGCGGAAAAGAAATCCAATATCATCGAGCCGGCGGAACTTCTGAAACTCCTGCCGCACCGCTATCCGTTTCTGCTCGTGGACCGGATCGTCGAGGTCGATGCCGACGAGTCCTGCATCGGGATCAAGAATGTCACCTTCAACGAGCCGTTCTTTCCGGGTCACTTTCCCGAGCGGCCGGTAATGCCGGGCGTGCTTCTGATCGAAGGCATGGCGCAGACCGCCGGCGCGATCTGCTCGCGGCATGCGGGTCACGAAGGCAGCCCGCCGAATGTGTTTTTTCTCACCGTAGACAAGGCGAAGTTTCGCAAGCCGGTGCTGCCCGGCGATACGGTCGAGTATCACATGAAGAAAATCCAGCAGCGCCGCACCATGTGGTGGTTCAAGGGCGAAGCGAAGGTGCGCGGCACGACCGTATGCGAAGCCGAAGTCGGCGCGATGATCGTGGAAGACTGAGCGGTCGTGGCGAAGATCGATCCGACAGCGAGAGTTTCCGACGGCGCCAAACTGGGCGCCGACGTTTTTGTCGGCCCGTACTGCGTTATCGGTCCTGATGTCGTTATCGGGGATGGCGGCCATCTCGCCGCGCATGTTTCGATCCAGGGCGTTACCGAAATCGGCGCCGGAGCGAAAATTCTGCCTTTCGCGTCGCTCGGCAGCCCGCCGCAGTCCGTCCATTACAAGGGCGAGAAGACGCGGCTTATTGTCGGCAAGAATTGCGATATTCGCGAAGGCGTCACCATGAACACGGGTACCGCCGGTGGCCGCATGGAAACGCGGGTCGGTGATAACTGCATGTTCATGACGGGCGCGCATGTGGCGCACGACTGCATCGTTGGCAACAACGTGATCTTCGCGAACTGCGCGACGCTCGGCGGCCATGTCGAAGTCGGCGATTTCACGTTCATCGGCGGCTTCGGCGCGATGATCCAGTTCGGCCGGATCGGCGAGCAGGCAATGATCGGCGGCATGGCCGCCATCCGTCGCGACGTGATCCCGTTCGGATTGACCGGGCCGGATGGCAGGCTCGACGGATTGAATCTGGTCGGTTTGAAACGGCGCGGCTTTACGCGATCGGAAGTACAAACGCTGCGTGCGGCCTACCGAGATCTGTTCTTCGGCAAGGGCTCCTTCGCGGAGCGTCTGGATAACGTCGCAGCGACCTACGCGGGGCAGTCGGGAGTGGAGAGAATCCTTTCGTTCATCCGCACTGCCGGAAAGCGCGGCGTCAGCACGCCCGCGTCGCCGCACGAGGCCGACTAGTCGTGACCGCGACCGGCGCAACCATCGGCGCGCCGCTATCGGCAGCGGATAAATCTCCAGTTGCGATCATCTGTGGCGGCGGGGCCTTCCCGGCGGCCGTTGCCGAGGCGGTTAGCAAACAGGGACGCCCGGTTTATCTTTTTCTGCTGCAAGGTTTCGCCGACGCGGCGCTGGAACGCTATCCGCACACATGGGTCAAGCTTGGCTCGCTTGCGAAGTATGCCGCCGCGCACAAGCGGCATAATCTGAACGAGATTGTTTTCATCGGCAGCGTGGTGCGGCCT
>JBFWWY010000476.1:0-3373 GCA_050245935.1 Phycisphaerae bacterium
CAAACGCGATCAACCCCGACAAAATCGAGACGCGCGACGACATCGTTCAAGTCATCACCTACTGGCCGAAGCCGCCATGGTTGCGCGACGCGAATCAGGCACCGATCGGTATTCGTCCCACCGTTTATTTCGCTTCCGGCGAAACCGAGAAGGGCGCCTTTGTCAGCGGTTCTGTCGTGATTCAACTCTTCGAAGTTCTGGGCCAGACGGCGGGTGATTCGGTGAATCGCCGGCTCGTGCACGAATGGGCGCTTACGCCGGAAGTGTTGCGCGCGCTGCGTGTCCGCACGCGGGCGATTACGGGATATCACTACGGCTTCCCGTTGAAATGGCCCGAGTCCCTGAATCTCATCGGCAAACAGGTCGACGTTGTCGTGCGTTATGACAAGCGCAGCGGCGGATCGGTCGCGTCGGCACCGTTTCGCGCCATGGTGCTGCCCGGCGTTGAGGAAAGCTATCGTCCGAGTACACCGCTCGCGATGCCCGGTGACAACGCAGGCCCGCCGCCGGAGGTCATCCGTGCCAAGCCGGGCGAAACGCCACGCGTACGGGTGAAGGCGAATCTTCGGTGAAGTGGCTGCTGTTCTGGATTTCGCTGGCGATCGTTTTCCTGCTGGCCAATGCGGTGTTGTCGCGATGGGCACCGGCGTATATCGATCTTTTTCTGATGCTGACGCTTGTGGTTGCGCTGATTGCGCCGGTTCACGATGCGCGGCTTGCCGGTTGGCTCGTGGGCTTCGCGCAGGACATCGGCACAACCGGCCCCATTGGTCCCTTCGCATTCTCGCTCGGGCTGACGGCCTGGATCGCGACCATGATGCGGGAATCGTTCAATCTGAAATTGTGGTGGGTGCGGTTTCTGGTCGCGTTTACCGCGGGTGCGACGGGCCAGTTAATCTTGCGCGGGTTCCAGCACTACGCGCTCGACATGTTTGCCACGACGCGGGACTGGATGGGATCGGCGTTCTCGGCTGCGGCGGTGGCCGGGCTCGTCGCGGCAACCGTCACCGCGACCGTCGCGTTTCGGCGCCGCGGACGACGTGGGATGCGCCGCGCCCGCGCATAGAACGTGCAAGCCTCACGCCGCCTGTGTTTTCCCGGCTTCGTCAGTTTCCAGCGATCATTCAATCTGTTCAGCGAGCAGCCTGTCAGTACTCCTGTCGTACTTGTCGTATGCAATTCATTCAAAACAAAACGGTCTTGCCTTATGATCCGGCGACTCGTTTCTTCGGTTTACTCTGAGGAGAGAATTTGCGTTTCAAGTTCTTGATGCTTTCACCGTTATTGATCTGCATGGGCTGCCAACTGCCCGCACAGTTACACGCGCCGTCGCGGCTTCAGTACGGGCAGGTGTACGTGTTGCCGGGTATTGAGGGGGGCAACGTTCTCGCGCGGAACATTGCGCTGGGGCTCGACGAAGGCGGTGTTCAGTCGGCGATCGAGATTTATGACTGGACAACCGGGATTCCCGGTAACTTTGTCGTCAATCTGGCCTATTTCGAGCGGAATCGTCGCGTAGCGCGTGAGTTTGCCGCAGAAATCGCCGAGTATCAGCGGCGTCATCCCCAGCGCCCGATTCATCTTGTGGGACATTCCGGCGGCGCGGGAATTCTGGTGATGGCGCTGGAAAATCTTCCCGAGGATGCGAAAGTCGACAGCGCGATCCTGCTGGGTGCAGCACTTTCGCAGGATTATGACCTTTCGACCGCGCTGCGCCATGTGCACAACGGGATTGTGAACTTTTATTCGCGACGGGACGTCGGATTTCTGAAAGTTGGAACGTCCATTCTCGGTCCGATTGATCGCGAATTCGGCGTCGCCGCCGGGGCGGAGGGGTTCACGCCGCCGATTGATCTGACGCCGGAATCGCGGCGGCTGTACGCGCAGCAATTGCGGCAGATCGGTTGGAACCCGCGGCTGAAGCGGTATGGCGCGGACGGCACACATCTAGGATGGGCAAAGCTCGAGTTTGCGCGACGCTTTATTGCGCCGATCATTACCCGGAATGAAGCGCGCTATGGTACTCCGCGCGGCGACTATTCGCGTCCGGCGCCCGACGTCCCCGGTCGTCGCGCCGACAGTGACGTGGAAGACGCCGTACGGTTGCCGGGAAGGCCCCTTCAGGACGAGGTAGATGTTCCGCCGGGAGAAGAAGCACCGGAACCGACGGAAACAGCCACGCAACCCGGCGTGCGCGGTTAGCTTGCCACCACCGACACGCAGCGTCTGCGTTAAATTTCCGCGACAGCGGCCCCGCATTCTTCCCTTTTTCGCCGCGATTCGAGAGTTGTATCCAGCGCAAACCTGCCGAAGCGCCGCCAGATTTTTCTTGACGCGGAGGGGCTTCCATGGCGAAACTATTACTTAACAGTTCAACCCCCGATCCGCATCGTTTTCAGATAGGAGTCGGACATGCATACTGTCGAAGCCATTCTCAAGACCAAGCCAGAGCGACCGGTATTCAGTATCAAAGAGGACGCGACTGTTCTGGAAGCGGCAAATCTGATGAATGCGCATCGTATTGGTGCGCTGGTCGTCCTGCGCAATGAAGAGATCGTCGGCATATTTACCGAGCGGGATTTGCTGAACCGCGTAGTGGCTGCGGAGAAGGACAGCCGCAGCGTGCGGATTCGCGACGTGATGACCAAACCGATCGCCTGCTGCACGCTCGCGACGACGCGCGAGGAATGTCGTTCGGTCATGCGGCACAAGCGGATCCGTCATCTGCCGGTCGTCGAGGACGGCAACCTCATCGGCATGATCTCGATCGGCGACCTGCTTGCGGACGCCGAAGCGGAGCAACAGGAGACAATTTTGTATCTGCATGAGTATTTGTATGGAGAGCGGTAGTCGCGACGCGCACTGTGATTACATGCGCAGGCTGGGCCTCGGCGGGATCGAGCAAAAGGATCCGCATGTGTACAAAGCAATAATCAACTTTATCGCGAATGTACAAGAATGAGCGCTGGTCTGACAGCAAATTCACGCAAAGTTGTTTTCCCACGTTTCCAATGCAGGACCGTTATCGGAGCTTCGACTAGCCGTCTGCTGAAGCGCCTGATGATCGGTGGCCATTCGTGCGAGGAGATCGAACGCCCCCCTCGCCGCGGAAGGCGCGGGACCCGATTCGATTCGCGGCTGAAAGTTGATTGTTTATTACAAAAAAGAGCGGCGTATCGCGCGTTCACGCAATCATGGAGAGGTGCTGAGTTGAATTTCGAAGTAGTCGCCGGCTCCGAGATCGTCGGCGAGCGGGTTCTCCAGCCGCCTCTGAAACTGGCCATTTTCCAGCACGATGTCAACAAAGCCCCACGCACCTTGCCCCTGACCCGACCAGATATATTGAGCGGGATTCTGGCTGTCCTGCTCGGGG
>JBFWWY010000477.1:0-3372 GCA_050245935.1 Phycisphaerae bacterium
GATCGTTGCCAAAGGCATGCCGGTTCCAACCTCTTTGCCGCGAATATGCTGACCGGACAGACCCAGGAACCAGTCGCCTGCGTCGTAGGTGCCTTCGAATTCCACCCCTTCGATCCGAGCGTCGGCTATGTTATGGTATTGCGCAAGCGAGTAGGTGTTGATGGGGATGGTGACTATCGGGACTGGTGGACAGCCGGGAAACGGCGCAGGACAGAACGAAAAAACGACCGGAGGCCCGAATGTCGCCAAATCGATATAGTCCTTTACATCGTTCCGGAAGACGTTGAACTTCGCCCGCAGCTTGTCGCCTTTGACAAGGATATCGTCATAACGAAGATTGATGCCCACCTCTTTGGTCCGACCGACTTCCGGACGAAGATTCGGATTGGGGAGGAACGTAAAAAGGTTCGGAAAGCCGGCTGCGAATGGCGGATGCGCGCCTGCGACAAGTGTTTCTGTGACGGAAGGCGCCCGGTAGCCCTCGGCATAGGTTCCGTAGATCGTGAAGCCGTTCAACGGTGTGATGCCAATTGTCGATTTCGGCGAGAGATGGTCGCCATCCGCGGTCGTGACGGGGCTTTCCAGCCGATATGTGTCGTATCGGAGCGCGTTGATGACCTCGAGCCACGTTGAATAATTTACTTTCCATTGCGCGAATGCGCCGGCCACGGTTCGCTGACCATTCGGAGTTGTTACAGCGCCGTTGCCGGTCGGGTCGACGTTCGTTACGTCGTCACGGAAATAATCTCCGCCATAAGTGAATGTATGAAGGAGCGGTCCGGTATCGAGACGCGACGTATTATTAAGGTCGAAACCTTTCGTATCGATGGTAAAATTTCGTGAATCGCCAACGAAACCGGTGATGGGATTGCCGAGGCTCCCGGGCGTGCCGTTTGCTTTCTTCGTCTGATCCTGATCCGTGCGCGTCCAGTAGATATTCCCATCGAAATCGAATAGACGATCGTCAGGCTTCGAATATTTCCACCGCGCGGTCAGGATATTGTTGGTGACATGGGTGTCATACACCGACTCCTGCTGGGGGAAGAGCTGACCGGTGTCGTACCATGAACTATAGGTGATGCCGCCGATTTTCACTTCGTGCCCATCTGCCGGGCGCACGGTCAGTTTTGCTATACCGGTTGCGACGTCCTGTGCCGTATTCGGAATTTCGTTTCCGTGTCCGTCCTTATAATTGCTTTGCGCACGATAGGTCGCGCCAACCATCGCATCGAATTTTTCATTCGGGCGAATGGCTGCGAAAATAGAACCCAATCCTTGAGCCATATTGGAGCCTATCATCGCACGGGTCATGACGCCCCAATGCTCGCCCGGCTTGAGAATGTCATCGACATCCTTTGTCCGGAATGACGCGACGCCACCGATTGCTCCGGAGCCGTAAATATTCGCGACCGGACCGCGCACAATGTCGAGACCTGCAAGCAATTCGGGCTCAAGGAAGAATGTTCCATTCGCATTGTGACCGGAGCGTTGAAAATTTTGTCGCGCTCCGTCGATGACAACGGCAACCCGACCGAAATCCTGAAGACCACGGATGTTGATCGACGACTCGGGGTGATCACGACGTTCCCGAAACCATACGCTCGGCAATCCGAAAAACAGATCGGACGTCCGTTCAGGCATGATGCGGTCGATTTCGGCTTGACGGACCGTACTGACCGCCGCCAGCGCATCGATCGCTTTTTCTTCCGTCTTTGTGGCGAGTACGGTGATCGGGTCGAGCAAAGTCTGTGCATGCGCTGCCGCCGGTACAAGCGACGCCGAAATTGCGACAACTGACGCGCTTCCAAGAAGCCTCACGGCGCGTCGAAGTGCGATACCAGACATAAATTCAGTTCCCCAGCTCCTGTCGAGGTTCAACGCCCCCGTAGAGTCCCCGAACGAGTTGACTCAATGATGGCTGGCTGGGCTTAGCGGCCGCTGGCTGGCTAGTTGTGAGTGAACGTTTCAGCAACATTCACGATTGCGCAACCTATGAAACAAGACTATGTGAGTCAAGAAATTTGGCTGGACTAACACGTTGAATTTTGGAATGAATCCAGAAAGAGACCGTAACGTCGAGCAACCATCCGACGCGAAGGGAGAACCGGCGCGACTTGCCGTCAGGGATCTCCTTCAAGGGCGATCGGAGGTCATCCTTGTGCACAACGATGAAGACTACCGGCTACGCATCACATCGCGCGGGAAACTCATCCTGACAAAATGAATACGAGTACAGCCACGTTGATTTTGCGCGTGCCGTTGCCGCCTTGGGGCGTTCGGCTTGTCGCGCTTATTGCTTGTTTCTGTTTGGCGGCTCCAGTTTGCGCCGCCGCGATAACAATTCATGACGCAACAGGGCGTCAGGTCGTGATCACCGATACCTCCAGGATCGTATCAATTGGCGGAGCGGTGACAGAAATTCTCTACGCGCTAGGTTTTGACGACCGCGTGGTCGCGGTCGATACGACGAGCCTCTACCCGCCGCGCGCTCTCGCGGAAAAGCCGAATGTCGGCTACATGCGGCAGCTTTCGCCCGAGGGGGTGCTGGGCCTGTCGCCGTCCTTGGTGCTCGCGAGCGAAAACGCCGGCCCCAAAGAGACGATCGCCGTGCTCGAAGCGGCAAGTATTCCGTTTGTGCAAGTACCCGAGCATTTCACGGCCGAAGGGATTCTCGACAAGATTAGAACCGTCGCCGCTTCTGTTGGAGCGGAGAAAAGGGGCGCGTGTCTCGCGGCCGGAACGTCCGCCGAGCTTCAAACTTTGACGCGCATGCGCGAGCGGATCAAAACACCAATGAAGGTGCTGTTCGTGCTCTCCTTTATCGATGGCCGCGCGATGGTGGCGGGAAGGAGCACGGCTGCGGACGGCATCATCAAGTTGGCAGGCGGCCTGAATGCAATCGATGGTTATGAGGGTTATAAAATTGTCGCAGACGAAGCGGTGGTCGCCGCCAAACCGGACGTCGTACTGGCAATGAAGCGACAAGGCCTGGATCTGTCGGCCGACACGATATTCGCGCATCCCGCTTTTGCATCAACACCGGCCGCGGCAAGGAAAGCGTTTGTCTCGATGGATGGCCTTTATTTGCTTGGCTTCGGCCCGCGCACGGCTCAGGCCGCCCGGGATCTTGCCGCAGCCTTGTACCCGTCGCTTGGTCAAGAAATCGCATCGGGCAGATCAGGGCCACCTACGAACTGTGCGCCATGACATCACGCGTGTCGGCTCAGCCGTTTCAGGGAATTCGAACACTGATATCGCGATCGCCGTTTCTGGTCCTCTCGCTTCTTTCTTCCATCTTGATCGCGAGCGCTCTCGTCGCCGTAACCATCGGCGCGGTCAATATTCCCTTCAATCGAGCAATAGCGGCAATGG
>JBFWWY010000478.1:0-3343 GCA_050245935.1 Phycisphaerae bacterium
CACGTTCTCGAGCTGCTGATCGCGGACCGGAACGGCACGCTTCACTGCTACAAGACATTTCGCGCGGGCGCAGTGGACTGGGGTTTGCCCAACGGTGATCCGAGAAACACTCGAAACTCCGAAAACGCCTATTCCTTCGGTCAGACGCCGGCCGGACTGCAATGGGATTGGCGGCCCGCGCAGTAGCGTTTCAAGTTCATGTGGGAATGGTATCTCGATCATTCAAGTCGAGGATACGCGGCCCCGCCGGCTTTTCCGGTTCGGGTTCCTTCGTTTTTGCTTCGGGAATGATTCCACCTTGCGGTATCAGCAACGGACTCGCCGCAATGTCGATCTCAAACGTCAGACCTTCCTTCTCATCCAGATAATCACTCGCGGGCCCGGAAAAAAACAACTCATAGGGATCCCAGGTAAAGCGTGCCGCTTCGTCGCCTTCCTCCGTGTTCTGCGCAGGGGACAATGCGATATACGGAGCGCCGCGATTCTCCTGATAGCGAAATCGACAGGCTGAATCCGCGGATGCGAGCACAATCGCCGACTCCGTTGCGTCATGTAACACGCTCACGCAATGCGGGGTCAGGACGATATGCGGGAAAATGTCAGCGTCGGCGCTGATGTAAAGCGTTGCGAGTTCCTCGTCCACTCCCGCAGCGATGGTTTCCACGCGGCCATCGTTGTGAATCATGACTGGCGCACGCATTGCCCGTTCATTGCCGGGCACCGCAACGCCTAGCAGATATCGTTCGGTGTCGAGCGCCTTCACGCGCAGCAATCGAACCGTCGCATCGGTGACGTTGTCGGGCGCCAGCAGCGGTTCACAGTCCGCAAGCTGTGCAAGTCGCAAGGCTCCAAAAAGCTGCGCTTCACCGCCGCCGTATAATTTCTTCGCCGCGACATTACGCGACCAGTTCAAAAAGTCTTTCGGAAGCATCGTACGATTCGGGTCATGAGACACGATCTCTTCCGCGCGATTTGCGTTGACGGGTTCCTGGCGCTGCGACGAATTTGCGTTGCACCCGGTGAGAAGCCCCCCAGCGGTAACGATGCAATACCAGATTAGCCGGTGCGCGCGGCGCAGCAGAAAGGCACGCAACACGCTGCACGCGCGAGCCGCGAATCTCGATTTTGGACGGCAATTCAGCAAACCTCACCGCTCCATCGACACGTCACGACTGCTACGCGACCCCATCCCCTCGCATTCAAATCCTCGCGAGGGTAACGACCCGCCTGTATGGTATACGCAAACCAATGAATCACACGCCGCATCTCACGACTTCGCAGTCCGCCGCAACGGAAGTTTCCTCAGCTTCTCCAGTCCCGCTCGATTGTACTGCGGTGTTAACACATCATTGGCTGATTCGCGAACGCGGCGGCGAGAAAGTGTTGCGGGCCTTCCGTGAACTCCTTCCGCATGCGCCGATCTACACGCTTGTTCACGATCCCGCACACCTGGATGACGATTGGGGCACCATCCATGTGCCCAAGTTCAGTCGCGCCGCGATCGTGCGGAGACATTATCAGAAAATGCTGCCGCTCCTCCCGGCGCTGGCGCGCTCAGTACGGCTACCAGACGTCGATCTTGTGCTTTGTTCCGATGCAGCGATTGCAAAAGCCATGCGGCCGCACCCGCGCAGCAAGGTCGTATGCTATTGTCATTCGCCAATGCGCTATGTCTGGGATCTGGAAGCCGAGTACCGCCGAACACTACCGCCGCCGGCGCGCCCGCTGTGGGGGCCGATCTGCCGTCGCGTGCGCCGCGCAGATTTCAACGCCGCGCAGCGTGTTGACCTGATGGTGGCAAATTCCCGCCATGTCGCGGAAAGAATCCGTCGCAATTACAACAAGTCCAGCGTTGTCGTCCATCCGCCTGTCGAAGTACCGCCCTCTGCTCCGACCGGTGAACGGCAGGATTACTACCTTGCCGTCGGGTATCATGTCCCTTACAAACGCCTCGACATCGCAGTCGAAGCCTGTCGGCTGCTGGACCGCAAACTCGTCGTGATCGGCGAAGGTCCGGATGTCAAAAAAATTGATCCCCGTCGCGACACGCATGTCGAGTTGCGGGGATGGTGTCGCGCGAACGAGATCAGCAAGGCATTGGCGGAGGCTCGCGGGCTGCTATTCCCCGGCGAAGAGGATTTCGGCATCGTCCCCGTCGAAGCCATCGGCCACGGCTGCCCCGTGATTGCCTACGGCGTCGGCGGCGCGACCGAGTCGATTATCGACGGGCAGACCGGCGTCCATTTTCACGAGCAAACTGCCGCCGCGCTCGTGAACGCGATCCGGCGTTTCGAAGGGATGCAATTCGACCCCTTCGTGCTGAACGCCGCCGCACAGCGCTTCGGAAAATCTCGATTCCTCACGGAAATGCGCGAAGTCTGCACCGCCGCCCTCGAGGAGCGACTCCCTAAGCTCGATATTCATTAGGTCACAGGGGAGCATCGGCGTCTCGCCGGTGCTGTGCCCCGCCGGGATATGGCGCTCGATATTTAATCAGGTCACAGGGAAGCATCGGCGTCTCGCCGGTGCGAAATCGGCGTTTCGCCGGTGCGAAATTCAGCCCCGCCAACAGTGCCCCGCCGGGATATGACGCCGCGTGCGATCAACATCTGTACACACTGGAAATTTTTTTTGAATCCATGGAATAGCCGGCAATCCAAATCGGTTTTATCACGTGCCGAAGGGGTTGCCCACTGGGGATGGCAGGCGGTCCCGGAGGCGTGCCATGCTTCTACTCACTCCCATTGAGGGCGAGCCGTGTATTGTCACGGCTCGTTCTCTATTATCGCCACCGCCGACATGTGCTGCTTTTCAAATTCGCCCGCGCCAAAGACTCAAATCCGAACGCGTGCGCCATGCGAAGGGCCAAGACAACCATCGGGTGTAATACTCGTCTTCAATGTTCAATCAGTCGCGTCGTTGCAGGTGTGGTTGTAGATGTTGGTAACCCACCCTTAGCCGCGCAATCAATTTTCACCGATCAACCCGACATCATCGCGGCGCAGTGTGGGAGACTGACTTTCTCGCTGATGAGTCTTACCCCTCTCCCGCCTCCATATGCCGCGCAACATACGTATCAAGCTGCAGCAACCGATCCCCCGCGTGCCGCGCAAGCTGCACCAGCCGCGTCATCGTCGCAATTTCCTCGACCTGCTCGTCGACATACCACTGCATGAAACTCCGCGTGGCGTAATCTCGTTCCTCTTCCGCGACGCGCACAATCTCGTGAATCTGCGCCGTCACCTTCTCTTCGTGCTTCAAGGCCGCTTCTGCGAGTGCGAGGACCGAAGTATATTCGCCATGCGGTGCCTCAATCGCCCCGATTTTCACTGCGCCACCCGCG
>JBFWWY010000479.1:0-3331 GCA_050245935.1 Phycisphaerae bacterium
ACAAGAGCGCTATCGTGCCGCGGCGCAGCGTCAGCTCCAACTCATCGACATGGCGCAACGACTACACGAGAGACAGTGACGGATGATCTACGCGCTCCTACTCAGTTTCAGTCTCGCTGCTCCGGTTGCTGATCTTCCGGTGACGGACACCGTTCCGCTGACTCCAAAGCGGTTATCCGATCGATTCACCGCGTGGCTTGACGCGAATTCGCCGTCACGCGCGGTCGATCGAGAGTTTGAACGTCGGCCGCGCGGCACCGACGAAAGTGTCTGGATCGAACATGCGCTGATGGCCATGTCGCCGGAGTTTTGCGCAGCGCTCGACCAGTTTGACCGGGGGGATTACGGTGCCGCGATCGCCGGATTTCTCCCCTTGCAGCAGCACGTCAACCCGTTTCTGGCAGGGTATTCCCAATACTATCTGGCGCGGACGCGTGTCGCGGCGGGGTTGCTCGAAGAAGCGGAGTCGCAACTGCAGGAGGCGCTGCTGAACGACGACAAAATTGCACAATACTCGCCTCATGAAGGCGCGGCGCGCGTTCTTCTGGCGCATGCACAATTTGCCAATCTTCGCTACGACGACGCAGCGCAGTCGCTTGCGCAGGTCGAAGATGGGCGTTCGGAATTTCTTCGTATGACCGCTCAACAACTGACACTGGAGCTCGAAAGACGCGAGAAAGGGACGCTCGCCGAAGTTGCAGCGTTTATGGACTATTCAGCGGATCGGCTCGGGATTCAAGACGCTGGCGCACGGGTGCAGGCGCGGCAGGATCAAATCGTTGCAATGCTCGACAAGATGATTCAGGACAAAGAGCAGCAGGAGCAACAGCAGCAGCAATCCTCGTCCGCGCGCCCTCAAAATCGGCAGTCAGGCAAGATGCAACCGAACGCCACGCCGAACCCAAGCGACGGTCGTGTGCCGCCGCGCGGAAAAGGTGAGATCGGCGATCTGCATACGGCACCGAAAGCCGATCCCGGCGAAGCATGGGGCAACATGCCACCGGCTGAACGCGAAAAGGTACTGGAGCGTTTGAAAGAGCGGTATCCGGCGCGATATCGCCAACTGGTCGAGCAATACTATCGCTCGATGGCCGAAGAACGGTAATTCTTCCTTCGGAGAACGTGGGCGTGACGGCGCAGGCATTCAAACCTGTCACGTCGATTGAGTAATATCAATGATGATCCATGCGACAATCTGCTTCATACTGTTGGCGCAAAACGCAGCCGGAACGGATGCCGCCGGCGGCGTACCGGTTGCAGTCGAACGTCTGGATGGTGGTCAGACGGTCGGACAACTGCATGCGATCGCACCGGATGTTCGTCTGATCTCAGAGTCCGGCGCAATTGAGTCGTATTCACTTGATGATCTTGCAGCGATCCGTCCGTTGGACAAGCCGAGCGCGACCTCAAGTCCACAATCACCGTTTCGTTTTGAGCTGGCGGACGGCTCGCAGTTCTCGGGCACGATTCGGGAGCAGGCGCAGGACCGCGTCGTTGTTCGGGTCATGCTGGATGGTGACGCACGTGTCCCCCTCGACGGCATTCGACTGATCCGAAACGAGGAAGCGTCCACCATCGCTCTGCGCCGTCTAGAGGAGCAATATGCGGCGCGTGCAAAACAAGCCGCACCGCTGCCCGACGACGAGCTGATCGTCGCCAAGGAGGATCAAGCGCTGGTCCTGCGCGGCACTGTCCGCGCGCTTACAGCGGACCATGTCTCCTTTACGTGGAACGGCCGAGAGATGGACGTGCCGTGGTCGCGCGCGGCGGGCGTTCTTTTTGGACGGGTCGAGCCGCGCTCCTCGTCGAGCGTGATTGTGATGGACGATGGGCAACGTTTCGGCGGGCAGATTTCGGAAGGCGATACGAAGCGGATTGTGCTGCAGTCCGGCGTCTTCGATCAGTTTGAAATTCCCTGGTCGCGAATCGCGGAAATCAGACTGGCAAGTCGTCGCGTCACGTATTTGTCGGACCTCAAGCCGTTGCACTACGAGCACAAGAATCTGCTCGGAATCGCATGGCCGTACGGACGGGATGAAGCCATTGACGGCGGAGAACTGCGGCTCAACGAAAATAAGTTTTCACGCGGGCTGGTCCTGCACAGCGATTCGCGGATCGAATACGCGCTCGGGGGCGAATTTCAATCCATGACTGCAACAGTCGGGATCTTCGACCGGTATCCGCAAGGCGTTGCGAATGTACGGGTTCTAGGCGACGGCCGGACGCTCTGGTCGATTCAGAATTTGCAGGCCCGGTCACCGCAAGCACTCCAGATCGATATATCCCGCGTGCGCGCGCTGGAAATTTTTGTCGAGAGTGGCGCGAATCTCGACCTCGGCGACCATGTATTTTTTGCTGATGCGAAACTGATCCGGAAGGAGGACTAAGGAAATGCCTTTCTGCCTCCACGTTCTGCTCCTGTTGTCGACTACAGCTTTCCCTTCCTCAAATCTCGACCTGGCGCGGGTAAGGGAAGAGCAGAGACAACGCGTTGAAGTCTTTGCCAAAGCAGCGGAGTCCGTGGTGCTGATTTATCCCAACGCGGCCCGTGAGGGCGGCGGCAGCGGGGTGCTGATCGACGCGGACGGCTACGGTGTTACGAATTTCCACGTCGTCGCGGAATTTGTGCAGCAAGGCGGATACGGCGCGTTGGCTGACGGAAAACTGTATCCCCTGACGGTTCTCGGCATCGATCCCGGCGGCGACGTTGCGATGTTCAAGCTCGAAGGCCGCGACGAGTTTCCGTTTGCACCTTTCGGTCCCAAGTCCCTGCCGCGTCTGGGACAGACCGTGGCGGCGATGGGCAATCCCTTTGTCCTTTCGGAAAACTATGACCCGACGATTTCGATGGGCGTGATCAGTGGTTTGCATCGCTATCAGGAAGGCCAGGAAAATCTGCTGGAATACGCGGATTGCATCCAGGTGTCGACGTCGATCAATCCCGGGAATTCCGGCGGTCCGCTGTTCGATCTTGATGGGCACGTCATCGGGATTAACGGTCGCGCGTCGTTCGAAGAACGCGGGCGGGTGAACGTGGGCTTGGGTTACGCCATCACCACGCAGCAGATCAAACGATTTATTCCCGCGTTGCGCGCGGGATTGCTGACGCAGCATGGAACGCTGGGCGCGACGGTGCAGCTTGCGGGCGACGACTTGATTGTCGATGCGATTCAGCAGCTTTCACCCGCGGAGCGCGTTGGCATCGAGATTGGCGACGTCGTTGTCGCGATTCAGGGTCAACCGGTGAGGACGCCGAACGAATACAACAATGTTGTTGCACCCATGCCTGCCGACTGGCCCGTGACAGTGACGTTGAAGCGTGGCAATACCG
>JBFWWY010000480.1:0-3324 GCA_050245935.1 Phycisphaerae bacterium
CGACGATCGGGCATCATCACCGTTTGCCCTTGCGACGCCAGAACCGATGCTGACCATTCGTACCAGCCGCCATGCGATTGGATGCCGTGCAGATAGAGAATTGGCGTACGCGTTGAAGGTGCGTTCGCATTCCAGACACGGCCGCGGACGACATAGCCGTCGTCTTGGGGCCAATTCTGAAACGAAGGCGGAGTAAGCGGGGAAAACATCACTCTCCGCGAAGCTCGGACGGCGACACGACGCGAAAGCCCTTTTCATGTAATACAGTGCTGGCCTGCCCGAGATTATCGACCTGTACCGCGATTGCCTGGCCGTGAGACGAGTCAGACCAGATCGGATAGACGTAATTGATATTCACTTCGGCGCTAATCAGCGCGGCACAAACATTCAGAATTCCGCGCCGATTCGCCGGCAATTCGACAATCAGCAGCTCGCAATCACTGACCGCAAACCCGTTTTGCACGAAGGTATCCTGCGCGGCATCCGGATCGCTTACCACCATCCGGACAATTGCGTAGTCGACAGCCGCGTCAACGGATAGTCCGAGAATACGAATGTCCTCCTCTTCCAATAGCCGCGTCAGCCGCAGAAGCTGCCCGACCCGGTTCTCAAGGAAAATGGATAGCTGCCTGCAGCCGGGAAAGTCGCTTCCCTCGGCTGTTTCCAACGGATTAAAACTCATGGACATGGGGACTCACCGCAGCGACAAATAATTGAGTGCGTTCGATTTAGGTACGTTATCCGTGGTATCGGCGAATGTACAGAGTGGGTGTTGAATTCGTCTGCGACGGGACCTCGCAGGCGGACCTCCAAGCCCTGACAAAGTTGAAACCCCGCAGGGCCGGGAGGCTCTGCGGGGTTTCGAAGGGGGACACGACAGCTTCCACCCTCATTGTTCCTACCAAAACTCAAGAAGGCGACTTTTTCGACCGAATTTCTTTGAGATTTTGGCACAAGTTGCGCCGTCCGATAGGAACCGGTTGCAAACCCGCTTTCAAATCGTATTATGCGTGCCGATGCGAAATCGATTTCTCCCTCAACGCACGTCAGGTTCCGCATGAATGTAAGAAGCCAGATATTCGGACTGAAATCCGTCTGTGCGGCGATTACCCGCGGCAGTTTTTTTTTGATTGGTTTGGCACTGTTCTCCGGGTGTCAGGCACCGGGTCCCATTACCGGACCCACCGAAGTAAAAGTCTGGATCGACGATCGCGAAGAGTTTATCGAAGACACATTGTCCATCCTGAGACGCGAGTTTTTTGATCCCGCTTCCGTGGATCGCGGAAAAGGGATTGTGATAACCCGACCGGAAACGAGCCGACAGTGGTTCGAGTTCTGGCGGAAAGACCCGGTTGACCGTTATCAGACGTGGGAATCAAGCTTGCACACGATTCGGCGAACCGTCCGTGTTGATGTGGAGCCGACCCGTCAGACAGCTTCGTCTTTGCAGGTTGCTTCCGGGCTCGCATTGGACAACCCCACCGCGCGAAAGCGACTCAACCAACAGCCCGAAACGTATCGGCTGCAGGTCACTGTCGACAAGACGCGGTATTCGGCGCCCGATCGACAGGTCACCACATCTTCCGGGGCGCTCGGGATTTACAGCGAGCGATTGCCGACGACCGAAGGACTGCGGCAGTCGCGTGCCGAGAATGAACGGTGGGTGCCGATGGGGCGCGATCAGATTCTTGAAGAATATTTGTTGAATAAATTGCTCACGAACTCCGCCCAGGTGCGCGATCACGAACCCTGGGACGACGATCGGACCGAGCGAATCTCTTCGCCGCCGCCCGCGGCTCCAACATCGACCTCACCGCCCCGCACACCAGTTCCGGCGCGCCAGTCGTCGTCGGGCATGGGGACGATGCAGCTCGTCCCGAACTAGCGACACGCCATCCTCGAAGCGCGATTTTTCATTTTTGACTTGGATCGCATGGCTCCTCCTGAGATGCGCGCTTCGACAGCGAATTTCGAACCGCTTTTCGCGTTCGGACCGTCCTTCTTTATACTGCGACCTGATGCGCCGAACGACCCGGCGACCTGAACTCGTTCAATGTTGAAGGACAGATCTTCATGCGTTTACGCCTCATCTATGGCCTGGTCCTCTTTTTCTTTGTTTCGAAGCACGCACTCCTGGCCGACGAATACTCGCTCGACGTACCGCTTTTGATCCAGAAGGCGAGCGTGACCACGGCACCCGGTGCCAAGTCATCGCAACTGGACGTTCTTGTTGAAAATGGGCGCATCAGCAACATCGGCGATCATCTTCGTGTACCGCCGGGCGCGCGTGTGATCGACGCCAGCGGGCTCCACCTCTACGCCGGCTTCATCGACGGCTGGACGCGGACGGGCATCAGCGATCCGAAGCCCAACGAAGCCGACGAACGACGGTACGAAAGTGAATTTCGCTCGGCGGCCGAAGGGCCTTTCGTCTCGATGATGGCGGCGAACCGCATCGGCATTTACCCGGAGCGTAGCGCACTGGACTATCTTTCCATTACTGAAAAGACTTTCGACGAGCATCGCGCGAACGGGTTCACTGCCGCGCTGATTGCGCCGCCCTCCGCGATGCTCGGCGGCCGGACAAGCCTGATCGCGACGGGTGACGGACCGCTGCGCAACGCAGTCATTCAAGCAGACATCACTTCCGCCGCGTCATTCGACCGGCCCGGCAGTCGCGCCATTCAGTCTCGCGGGCGTTACCCCGGCACGATCCTCGGCGTGATTGCGGCACTGCGACAGGCGTTTTATGACGCGCAGTGGTACAGCGAAACGACGACTTTCGGGAAGGACGATCCCGCTACACCGGTGGTACTCCCCACAGACCCGGCATTGCACGCGTTGCAGGACGTTCTCACAGGCAAACTGCCGATCGTTTGGGAAGCGGAGACGGAAGACGAAATCGATCGCGCCATGGAACGGCAGCAGGAATTCGGCTTCAAGATGTGGGTTGCCGGCGCGCGGCGTGCGTTCAAGCGAACCGACGCCCTCAAAGCCCGCGAAACGCCGATTATCGTCTCGCTCGAAACACAGAAAGAGCCGAAAAAGTACAGGTTTGAGGCAAAAAAGTACCGAAAGGCCGAAGATGACACCACGCTGTACGGCAAAGCATGGGAATCGCGGCCGTTCGAGCCGGAAGCCGCGACCGACGAACTGAACCGCCGCCGCAAGGAGATGCTCAGCAACCTCAGCGAAGTCGAAAAAGCGGGACTGACCTGGTGTGTGTCGACGGGCGACGAACCGAAGAAAGCGCTCGAAAACTTGCACGCGTATCAGGAAGCCGGGGCGACGAATGAGTCATTGCTTCGCGCCCTGACCGTTTCG
>JBFWWY010000481.1:0-3305 GCA_050245935.1 Phycisphaerae bacterium
CTTGCTCGCATTTTTGTGTGCGCTACCAATTCTAACGATGCGGATCTACGGTCATCCGGACGCCACCATCCATGCACGTTTGCGACTCGCGTCTTATTACTTCGCTGCGCAAGGAGGATTCATCACGGTTTTTTGGGCGGGTTCGCAGGCGATGCTCCCCTCGATGCCGAGGTGGCAACAGTCTGCCTGGTTGCTGTTTGCCGTCACCCTTAGCGGATTTGTTCTTTTGAGAGAATCACGCGGCCGTGCAACGCGGGGCAGCACCCTCGCGATTCTCGTGTCGCACGCGCTCGCGATGGCAATCTGCGGGCCGCTGATGTCGCGCTATCGGGCGGACTTCACGCCGCCACCGTGGATTTTTTAGTGCTTCGTTTCAATCGGGGTTGTTCGTGCGTGCGGCATGGTATACGGCGCTTTGTCCGCAATCCCAAATTTAAAGAAACGGCTCGGCAGGAGCCTCGCCCTTCCGTCATCGCTACGCTGACGGCTCTTCCGCCGCACGCGGACCTGCGTCGAACATGATCGGTTGCTCCGACGCGCTGCCCGCGTTCGACACTTTCCGCCGCTGGATGAAGCGGTATTTACGCTGATAAATCAGCACAAGGTTGCGAATGTAAACTGCGAGGCCCAGCCCCTGCCCGAAGACGATGACCGGTTCACTCCGCAGCCAGCCGTACGCAACGAGCATCAGCGCTCCGATCAGGCTGATCCACCAGAACGACACCGGCACGTAACTGCGCTTGCGCTTCTCCGACGCGATCCATTGCAGCACCATCCGGAACATGAACACGCCTTGCGCGACGAAACCGAAAATCACGAGCGGATCGGCGAGCTGGTCGAGTGAAAGCGCGGCAAGCGTCGGCGTGGAGTACATGAAATCCTTTTCGCTGCTGCAAACGCGGCGCTGTTACTTGCCGCAATAGTCGATGATGCGCGCGATTTCGCTGCGCAGATCCCGGCGATGCACGATGCGATCGACGTAGCCGTGCTCCTGCATGAACTCGGCCGTCTGAAACCCTTCCGGCAACGTCGCCTTGATCGTGTTCGCGATGACGCGTGGGCCGGCGAAGCCGATCAGCGCCCCCGGCTCGGCGAGCGTTACGTCGCCAAGCATGGCAAAGCTCGCCGCGACACCGGCGGTCGTCGGGTCGGTCAGCAGGACAATGTACAACCCCCCCGCTGTGTCGAGCTTCGCGATCGCGGCGCTGGTCTTGGCCATCTGCACGAGCGAGACCATGCCCTCCATCATGCGTGCCCCGCCGCTGCAGGTGACCATCAGGAACGGCAGATTCTCCTCAGCCGCACGCTCGGCGGCAGCGGCAACTTTCTCCCCGACGACCGCGCCCATCGAACCCATAATGAAATCCGGATTCATCACACCCATGATCAGCGGACGGCCTTTGATGAAACCCTTGCCGACGATGATCGCTTCGCTCTCGCCGCTCTTGGCCTTCGTTTCACTCAGGCGCTGTTCATAAGTGATGCGGTCGCGAAATTCGAGCGGGTTAGTGGATTCGAGGTCGGCGAGAACTTCATCAAACGAGCCGGGATCGTTGAGCTGACCGATGCGCGTGCGGGCGTTGATGCGATAGTGATAGCCGCAGTCGCTGCAGACGTGCAGCTCTTCTTCGAGAATGCGCCGATAGATCATCGTCTGACAGCGCGTGCAACGAATCCACAGGCCCGCGGGAATCTCCATCCGCCCGCGCGCGCCGGCAATCGTTTTGATCGGCTCGTCCATCGAATCCTACTTTCTCAAAGGTCACGAATTCGCCGACGCCGGCGCCGGACTGGCGTCAATATACACCGGTTCGCACACGGCGCGTGCCGCTGACCAGATATCTGATTCTTCGAATTCGGGCAAGAGGGCATATTGTGCCAAGGCAAACGCCAGCGGCCGCAACACGAATCCGAGCGTTGTGATGCCGTTTTTCCGGATGCGCTTCTTCATGCACGTGCTCAGCCGCTCCAGCGCGTGGGCAAAAGATTCCCCTTCCGGTGGTGTGACGTGCAGCGGCGATTCACAAAGTTCGCGATACGCGGTTTCGTAGCGCTGCTTGAGCTGGTCGAGCGTAAGTCCGGCCCACAGCCCGACATCGACTTCATCCAGCTTCGGAATGCTCTTGACCGCTGCTCCGGTCTTTTCCGCGAGGAGCTTTGCGGTACGCTTACACAGGTCGTCAGGAGACGTATCGATCCGATCGATCGACGCAGCGCGAAGCTTCTCGACCCAACCCTTACAATGCTCTTCGCCTTGTTTGGCGGGATCAAGTTCCACCCGCCCCATGATGCGACCGGCTTCACGCCAATCAGACGATGCGCACGGTATCAAAACAACGTTCATAAACTTCTTATCCGTCGGACCGGGCTTTTTCGTTTGCGGCCCGCGTCAACTCCTTGAAAGCTGCCGCGGCGTCATCCGCACGAAAAATCGCCGATCCCGCCACCAGAACATCTGCCCCGGCATCCGCGCATTGCCGCGCGGTCGTCGTTTTCACGCCGCCGTCCACTTCAAGCCATTGATCGTCGCGCAGTCGCGCGGCGATCTTCGTCAACTTTTCGAGACACGCCGAAATAAACGCCTGACTGCCGAACCCGGGCCACACGGTCATCACCAATATGATATCGACCTCGTCGAGAAACGGGAAAGCGACTTCCGCAGGCGTGGCCGGATTGAGTGCCAAGCCAACTTTCGCCCCCAGATCGCGAATATGTCGACATATTTTCGGAATGTCGTCCGCGACTTCATAGTGAAACGTGATGCTATCGGACCCGGCTCTGATAAAACTTTCCGCGTATTTCAGCGGATCTGTGATCATGAGATGCGTGTCCATGAACGCCTGCGACGCCTTCCGCGCCGCCGCGACGATCGGCACTCCGATGGATAGATTCGGCACAAAGTGCCCATCCATGACATCCAGATGGATGATTTCCGCGCCGGCGTTGTCGACAGTCGCGATTTCTTCCGCCAACCGGCCGAGATCCGCATCGAGAATCGACGGCGCGATCCGCACTGGTTTCGTCGCGCTCATGTCGCCTCTCACGTTATGCGTCGTCGAGGATGTCGATGGCAGCAAAGCGCTTTCCTTCCAAAAATTGCAGGGACGCCCCGCCGCCGGTGCTGACGTGCGACACCTTCTCCGCGAGACCCGCTTCTTCCACCGCAGCCGCGCTGTCCCCGCCGCCGATGATGCTTGTCGCGCCGTCTGCGGTCGCGTCCGCGATGGCCTGTGCGATGGCAAAAGTGCCGCGATCGAACGGCTTGATTTCAAACGCACCGACCGGCCCGTTCCAGACAATCGTTT
>JBFWWY010000482.1:0-3270 GCA_050245935.1 Phycisphaerae bacterium
GCAGGGCGCTGGCTGGATGCGCGGCGACCCTTTGAAGAACTGATCGCGGAGTTTCCCGACGGCACATATTCGACGCAAGCGGAAGACAAGCTCGCGGCGCGGGCGGATTATTACGCGGTAAAGCTCGCGGAATACGCAATGCCCGACGTCGCGGACAATTACGCATTTTCATTGGAACAACAGGGCCTGCATCCGTATATCCGCGAAGTCACGCGCGGCACGAAACGACGATACGTCGTACTGGTCGGCGGCTTTGCGCAATACGATGACGCGCGGGTAGAGTTGGCGCGAATGAAACAGTATGCGCCGGATGCGGAGATTTGGCCGTAAGGTGGAATGATCTGGGCTTCGATTGCGCTCCCCGCTGTTGCACCTTCTTTGAAAAGAGTCGGCGGGAGCCTCGGACTCCCCAAACGTTGCGAACAAGTTGACGGTTCCCGCCTTGTTGTCGAAACAAATTCAAGTTCGTCGAGTCGGGACCCCGATGGATCGGGACAAGCGGCCCGGCTCTGACTGATCACTTCAATGCTGCGGCGGCGCATGCAGATTTCTGAATCACAACCAAGTCCGATACGCGCCCGGGTGGGCTTTTGGCTGGGTGTCGCGTTGTTTGCGCTGCTTTTGTGGTTGCCCGCGCCGCGGAGCATGGTCGAGACTGTTCGAACGCGGTTCGCGGACGACATCGCGCGCGAAGCAGCAGCCGGCAAGCGGCCAGAATCCGCTGTCGCAGAGCGATTGACGAATCGTATGATGGCGGTGGCGGCAGTGACCGCACTGACTGCCTGCTGGTGGGTGACGGTCGCAATCCCGATTCCGGCGACGTCACTGTTGCCGATGGTGCTCTTTCCGCTCGTCGGCGTCATGTCGGTTTCCACGGCAGCCGCCCCGTATGCGAACCGCAACGTTTTCCTCTTCATGGGCGGGTTCATCATCGCACTGGGGATGCAGCGCACCGGTTTGCATCGACGCATCGCACTGAACATTCTCGCATTTGTCGGTTCGCAGCCGGCGCGGCTGGTACTCGGTTTTATGATCGCGTCCGCGTTTCTGAGCATGTGGATCAGCAACACCGCCACGGCGCTGCTGCTTTTGCCCATCGGGTTGGCGGTGATTGACGAATTGCGCTCGCGAAGCGCCGACAACGTGCCCGGTCGCACAGCGCACGAAAACTTCGCGTGCGCGACGATGCTCGGCATCGCGTATGCGGCGAGCATCGGCGGCATCGCGACGCCGATCGGCACGCCGCCGAACATTGCGTTTCGCGGTCAGCTCGCACAGCTTTTTCCCACTGCGCCGGAGATTTCGTTCGGTGCGTGGTTTGCGGGGCTGCTGCCGCTGGTTGTGGTGATGGTGTTTGCAACGTGGTGGGTGCTGACACGCGTGACGTGTCGCGTACCCCGCATTGCGGACGACGACGCGGCGGCGCGCCGCGTGATTCGCGATCAGCTTCATGCACTCGGGCGGATGGATCGCGCGGAAACCCTCATGACGATTGTGTTTTCAACGACCGCACTGCTGTGGATCACCCGACAGATTTCTGTCGGCGGCGCAGAGTACGGCTGGCCGAATCTGATCGAGCGTATGCTTGGCGATGCAAGTCGCTTTCGCGCGGATTTTGTTGATGACACAACGATTGCCGTCGGCGTCGCGGTGCTCATGTTTCTGATTCCGGCGGGTCGCGAAGTCGACGGAAACGTACGCCGTTTGATGGACTGGGAGACGGCGGGGAAATTGCCGTGGGGCATTTTGCTTTTATTTGGCGGCGGATTCTCGCTGGCAGCGGGAATGCAGATGAGCGGATTGAGTGCGTGGCTCGGCGACGCGTTCGCGGGTCTGGGCATGACCGACCCGCTGCTGCTCATCGCTTCGACATGCGGCTTGCTCACATTTCTCACCGAAATCACGAGCAACACCGCGACGGCGGAGATCATGATTCCGATTGCGGCCAACGCGGGCGTTGCGGCGGGTGTGAATCCGTTGCTGATGATGACGCCGGCGGCAATTTCCGCGTCGCTCGCGTTCATGCTGCCGGTCGCGACACCGCCGAACGCGATCGTTTTTGGGTCGGGCTATGTCGATATGGGACGAATGGTGAAGACGGGGATCATTCTGAATCTCATCGGCGTCGTGGTTGCGACGGCAGTTGTGTATTTCGTATTGCGGCCGTTATGGGGGATTGGGGCGGGATTGCCGGAGTGGGTGAGGTGAGAAGCGAATGGTGAATGACGAATGATGAGTTGGGAATCTTGTGGATCGTCCGCTCAATTCCTTAATTCGTACGGGCGGGCGAGGCTCCCGCCCAGCCGCCTGTGCCGACATCTCGGGGTTACGAGCAGACCGATCACAGGGGTGATTGTTTGTACGACTACACGCCACCGGGGCTCGCGATGGCACGAACAAATAAATAAATAGAGAATCCAATCAACGTTGTGCTTATTGCCATAAGTGCAATGGGTACGAGTACCCACCGCCAGCGCTTAGCTTCGCTGTCCAATGCGCGTGCCATTCGCGTGATCGATACGATCCAAAAAACTGCCATAATCAATCCGCTAATAAATTGAACGGCGAGGCCGAATTGAATTGATACTATCCAAATCGCTGCAAATCCTGCGTGGTAATGCATAAGCGACCGCCATGTTTGCCAGGTATTTCTTGGACGTTGAAATGGCATAACGACATTGAGCGATGCCGCAATGCACTCTTCCAGCACGATAGCGGAGGCACCGACGAAAAAGAGACGCAATGATTCCTGTAATGCATGAAGAGAATAATTCAAGGTATCGGCGGCAAACCATATTCCGCCGCGAATCAATAAGCCGACGAAAACGAGAATTGCCGCAAGAATGTAGGCACCTAAGGCGTAGAATAGCGATTTCCCCGCCAGCGGATTTGTTGCGAGGCGTCGCGCGAAGTATTTGGGCCTCGCGAAAACTTGCCACATCGTCGCAAAGAATCGCCAATCAGTATCCCACGGCGTCGATGGCGCGGGACGACCGTCGGCGATGCGCTGCATGACTTCGACGTCGAACCTCACCCCGCATTCCGGGCACCGGGGTTCGCCGACGCCGGTCAGGTCATAGTCACATTCACGGCAACGCCAACCGGCATACGGAATTACCGCGTTGTGCCCTCCATTCATCATTCGTGACTATCCTCGCGACCGGAAGGAATCCGAGCAAGAGTTTGAAATCAGCGGGGCAGAACCCTGCATTGCCGCCGCTATACTGCTTCAACCATGTGGCAGCAGGTTGGGCGGTTCGCTCGCATTAT
>JBFWWY010000483.1:0-3255 GCA_050245935.1 Phycisphaerae bacterium
TGCGGTGATTGCATGGTTCTTTGCGGCGGGGCGATAGCGAACTCTCATTGTCAGCACCGTGTGCCTTCCTCTCCTTGCGCTGTTCGCACAACCGTCATTTGCTGCGTACCATCAGCGCAGGCCAACTGTAAACGTGAAGCTGCAAACAAATTGCGATCAAGATCGGGAGACACAAATGAGCTTGAAGATCACATACTTAGGACACTCCGGCTTTATCTTTGACGATGGTTCGCATCCCTGCGTCGTCGATCCGTTTCTGAGCGGAAATTCGCTCGCTAAGCACAAGCCCGCCGACGTAAAATGCACGCACATTGCCCTGACGCACGGGCACTACGATCACGTCGGCGACACCATTGAAATCGCGAAAGCGAATCAGGCAACCTGCATCGCTGTTTTTGAAATTACCGGCCTGCTGAACGATAAAGGAATCGCCGAGGACAAGGTGGAGCCCGGCAATCCGGGCGGCAAAATTCACACGCCGTTCGGGTGGGTCGCGTTTACGCCCGCGCTGCATTCCTCATCGTATGAAGGCCAATACATGGGACAGCCCTGCGGTCTGGTGATCAACATCGGTGGGGCAACGATCTATCACGCCGGGGATACGGCGCTCTTCAGCGATATGAAGCTGATTGCCGAAATTTACAAGCCGGACATCGCGTGTCTACCGATCGGCGACCGCTTTACGATGGATGCGAAGCAGGCGTCGATGGCGGCAGAGTGGATTAAGCCGAAATTTGCGATTCCCATTCACTACAAGACGTTTCCGATCATCGCACAGTCGGCGGAAGGGTTCGCACCCCGCGGCGTGGAGGTGAAGGAATTGTCGCCCGGTGAAGAGTGGTCGTACACCAAGTAACCGACCGTACCGTGACGTGTTTGACTGATTGCTTCCATAACGATGCGCTTCGTTGTGGTCTGCAAAAAGTCACATGCGCTGATCTGTTTCCGCGTGCGTTCTATTCGGACGCGAGCGACGAATCCGCATGGATGGTAATTTCCGGCGGTGCGGGACGACGGCTGCGGAACGGTCGCAGCACGCGGTTTTTCAATGCGTGCCAAACTGGTGATCCCGTCGGCTTTCCATCAAACTCGACCAGTAGCATCGTCAGGTCATCTTGCCATTCACCTTGCGTCCAGTCGAGAAGTCGCGCCTCGAGCCGATCCATAAATGTTCGCGGATCGCCGGCACCGAAGTCCTTGAGAAATGCGCGAAGCTGGTGCTCGCCGAAGAACTGCCTGTCGGCGTTTGCGGCTTCAGTGAGCCCATCGGAGAACAGGAGAAGTCTGTCGCCGGGTTCGACCGTGAATGTCTTGCGCGTGAAAAGTGTGCCGCCTTCGACCGCAAGCGGGAGATTGAGCGGCGCTTTGTCGCGTACGACGGCTTCCATTTTGACATGCACCCACGTGCCGTCTGCCGAGCGATAGAGCCAGGCCGGCGGATGGCCGGCATAACTGATGGAAAGTCGTTGTTTGTGGGCGAGATAGGTGACCACCACTGCGGTTGCATGCGTTTCGATACCGGCGGCGTTCATGTCATTGTTCAGCCGCGCGAGTAGGGCGGATTGGTCTACCCGATTCAGATGCTTCCGTATGAGTCGATAAAGTTCGTGTGCGATTTCCGATACCGGCTCTCCGTGTCCGGCAACATCGGCGATACAAAGCCGGCAGATTAACCCGGAACTGCACACGGACAGATAATGCACGTCTCCGCCGCGACCGTGCTCGTGGGGTCGCGCGCGTAACCAGCCGCGCATGCCCGGTAGCGCAACAACCGCGTTTCGTCGCGTATTGCCACCCCAGATCTCGGTGCAGAGGAGCTTTCCCGCATGAATAAACTCGGAAGGTGCGCCGGGAACCGGGACGTCATGCTCAACTTGCGCATTCGATGTACCGATGGTGTTCATCTCGGAATCATTGTACGGCATTGTCAAGGGATTGCCGTGTTCTGGTCCTGGATCAGTTTGAAACGCACGATGCGATTTGTGGTGCGGACGAGGCGTCCAAACCACCCTCAAACGGTCTCGGTACGCGTGTTTTTCTGAAGCCCGCTGGAGCATTGATGCGCCCGCAGCCCGCACCTATACTGATCCGCACTATGAATGCAAACACAACAATGCCGACGATCGAATCGACCCACGCCGTGGAGTTGTCGCGGGTTGCCAAGATTGCGGTCACCATCGGGTTCGCGTTGCTGCTTGTGCTTTCATCGCAGTGGAAGTTTCCGGTGCCGGGAACAAACGTGCCGGGCACACTGCAGACGATTGTCGTGGTGTTGGCCGGTGTGGCGCTGGGGCCGCGCTGGGGCACGATCAGCGTGCTGATGTATCTGGTAGCCGGATTGTTGATTTCAAATGTGTTCGCTGTCGCGCAGGTCACTTTGTGGAGCGCCACCGGCGGCTACCTGTTTGGATTCCTGCTCGCGCAGCCGTTGATCGGGGTGATTACGCGACTGCCTTCGCTTCACCCCAAGGAATACGTCATCCGATCGCTCATTGCGGCGGTCATCGCGCATCTGGTGATTCTTGTCTGCGGAATGATCGTGTATGCCGCAGTTTTTTCCCTTCCGCTCTTTCTGGCGTTTGAACAGGCCATCCTTCCGTTTCTTCCCTTCACGATTGCAAAGATCTTTACGCTCATGTTGGTGGCACCGGGACTGATGGCATATGTTCGTCCGCATATGGAGCCGCACGAAGTGTGAGGAGCGCTTACGGTTTGTAACGTCAACGAATTGCTTCGGCCGCGTGATTATCGCGGCCGTTTCTTTGGACTGCGATTCTGAAAATCTTTCCGCGCTTTGGCGACAATTCGATCCGCCAATCTGGTTGGCTCGGGCATGCGATAGCCGACGCTGCAAGCCAGCGTCAGGCGTACAGCGTCCGCAAGAGTGCAGAGGTTTCCGACGCTGACATACAGCGGTCGCACGTCGTCGCGCGTTCGCACAACGGTCCCCACAAGCTCCGCTTGATGAACGAGTTTCGTCCGACTTCCGCGCGTTCGCGCGGGCATGCGGTGTTCGCCGCAGAGTCGCGACTTGGCGCAGCCGATCGTCGGAATCCGCAGCCATAGCCCGAGATGCGAAGCGAGGCCGAGGCGTCGCGGATGGGCCAGTCCCTGTCCGTCACAGAGCACCACGTCCGGGATCTTCTCCAGCTTGGCAAACGCCCGCAACAGTGCGGGCGCCTCGCGAAAACTGAGCAGACCGGGAACGTATGGAAATTTCAGCTGCGCGACGACGACATGCGACTCGAGCAGGCT
>JBFWWY010000484.1:0-3254 GCA_050245935.1 Phycisphaerae bacterium
CGCAAAGGTGATCCCGGAAAGCGCGTACTGATCGCTGATGGGCGTACCTTCGGGAAATTCTTCAAAGTCAACCAGGAAGAGCTGGATATCCTGGCCGGCAAAAATCGCCGTCGCCGTCAGCGCGCAAAGTGTGACCAGCGGTATCAATCTTGACATTCTTTCTCCCTTACGCGATTTCCGTCAATCGTAGCACAGTGGTTGGGGCGCGGCCTATTGAATTCTGCCTGTGTTCTTCTGTACGCTGGTGCAAAATGAACGAATGCACTTCGACCATATAGCTTGGGAGCGGTAATATGATTCGCAAAAGAGCGATAACAATTGGCATCGTTGTCTCGTTGTCCGCAGGATCGTTTGCCGGCACGGAAGTCGTTTTTCAAAACACCAACAACAACGGCTGGTTCACACCATTCAACTCGAGCAATGCCACGACCGTCCGATATGGCGATTCCGGTTGGCTCGGCACGACTCAGCCGGATTTTACGCTGACGCGCATCGTGCTCGGACTCGTGACGGAGAATGGGACCGAACCGGGAATCGTGGACTTGTCGTTCACGTTTCACGACGGCGACCCCAGCGGACTTGTATTCGGCAGTGGCGCAGAACTCTACGCGACAACGATCACCGATCTCGTCATTCCCGGCGGCGGCGCAGGTCCGCAATTTTTCGAATTGGAAATCGCACTGCCGAACATTGTCACGACCGGTGGCTTCAACAACATCGGCTGGAGCATCGGCCTGGGGAATTTTGATTTTGACGGCGATTTCGGCGTACAGGTCAGCTCCGCAAGCGGCCAGCTCGCAGGCTTCTACACCAACAACGCCTCGTTCTACAACGGTAATTCGTGGAGTCTGTTTTCGTTCGGGTCAGATCCCAACACCGGCGTCGCCAATTTCGTCGCAACAGTGTATACGCCCGAACCGATCACCGGGGCACTGCTCGCGCTGCTCGGCGTATGCGCCTGGCGCCGTCGCTAATTCACATGGTTCAATGATTGTAGCGTCCGCGCCCCCGTGCCGGACGTTTGAATCTGCTGCGTCCGTATCCTCGCGCCGGACGCGCTTGTGGTCCCGCTGCGTCGGGATGCCTCCATGCCGGACGCAGTATTTCAGCCGGCCTGTGACAGCGAGGGCAATATTCGATTTTTGCGAATGTGTTCCTAGTGGGTGCCACTGGCGGGTTGTCCGCCAGTGTTTTTCGTTGTCGACTCAACTTGATCAAAAAGAAGCGCGTTGATCGCAGCATCCTTCTCTTTCACAACCGCGCCATTCTTCGATTTCACATCCGCAAGCTTCCGCCCCTTTGCAGTGGACGGCGCGGAGCGCGCCGCGTCTGCCGGGCCGTTCAGCGGATCGCCGGGATTGATCGTCACCAGCCGTTCGCGAATGTTCTTCGCATATTCCTTCGAGAGTTCGAAGCCGATGAATTGGCGGTTGAGCTTCTTCGCGACGGCCAGCGTCGTCCCGCTTCCGCCGAACGGGTCGAGCACAATCTCTCCCTCGTTTGAGCTCGCGCGAATGATGCGGCCCAGCAATTGCTCGGGCATCTGACAGCCGTGCCAGCCCTTCCGCTCCTTGAACGTGCCCGCGACGCGCGCGAAATACCATGTGTCGCTGTTTTCGGGGAAACGATCGGGGATGTCCTGCGGGCGCAAAACGAACCCGTCGTGCAGCACGGCATCTTCCGGCAAATCCGCCGGCGTCATCCACGTGTCGTCCGGCATGCGGCCGCCGGCCTTCGCGCGTTTGTCGCCGTAGACGAGCTGCCGCGCCGACGGCACACGCACATCTTCCACATTGAAGGTGAACTTCTTCGGGTCTTTCACGAATTGAAAAACGTGTGCGTGGCTGCGCGTAAATTTCTTTGTGCAGTTCACGCCGAAGGTGTAAAACCAGATGACCCAACTGCGGCAATGCAGACCCAATTCGCGCGTACACATGACCTTCAACTCGGCGGCGTATTCATCGCCGATCGCGAGCCAGAAGGTACCGTCGGGCTTGAGGACGCGAATCACGCCGCTGATCCACTTTTGCGACCAGTCGAGATATTCGTTCGCAGCTTTTTTGTCCTGATACACGTCGTAGTCGTAGCCGATATTGAACGGCGGGTCGGCGAAAGCGAGATCAATCGACCCCTCGTCCAGACCGTTCATACCTTTGATGCAGTCGGCAGTGTGAATTTTGTTCAGTTCGAAGGTCATATCATTCCAGCGTGTCTGAGGTCAATTGGGGAGCATCGGCGTCTCGCCGGTGCGCAACGCATAACGGACGGACTCTCCGGATAAGAAAGCCCCTTGAATATTTCTTCTTATCGCCGCGCGTCGGAATGCATGGTACTCGGCGCGGCGCGTCCGCTCAATTCAGTGTCCCGTGAAGCCGCGCGAGTCAACGAGTCGGTTTGCACATGGGTGCCCCACCCTTCCAAGGTGGGGGACTGATGTTACGGTTCTAAGAATGCCGAGCCGGCGCAAGCGACACGACAACTTCAGGGCGGGTGGGACTGCCATCATTCCGCGCGCCCAACGTGTGCCACGGTCTTGCCGTACTCGGCATGACCGTGCAGATTGCCGGCGGATGTTCAATTTGCTTAAGGGCTCGACGGCGATATCCGAACCCGGCCAGACGCCGCTCCGCATGACGCGCGAAACCCGAAACCAGCCGGTTTGTGCGGAATTTTCCCTTCAAGTGGATCATCCGGATGAAAGAATGCTGAGAGCGTCGCAGCGGTGATGGGCAATCGAACGCGCCATCGCGATCGGCACGGTCAAGCGGAGTACCGCTAGACCGTGGCACACGAAAGGTGGGTTGAAAATATGATAGTGCCACCTGTCCCCGACGCGCGTCAGGAAACCCCTGCGACATGTGAACGTCGATCCGGCGGTGCCGCGATCTGTACTCCGCATAACGGGCATCGCAAAGGTGCCCCATGGCTTCAGCCGTGGGGGACGGAATCAGTCATCAGCAGGCGCTATTTGCAATGTCAATCTACTGCTCGATATCAAGTTCGTCCCCCGCCCCTGAAGGGACGGGGCACCTGTGCGTGGTACTCGGCTCGACGCATCCGCTCAATTCACCGACCGCCAAGGTGCGTGCGCCTGCGAGTCGGTGGCAGTGCGCTGATGGATCGTAGATTCTCGTCGTTTGCAAGAGGGGGGCACCCTCGCTATCGCCCGCACTCTGGACATTTGCCGGATACGTTCTGATTCAGGTTGTAGCCGCAGTTCTCACAATAACCCCCAAGGATCCGCGTTCGATTGC
>JBFWWY010000485.1:0-3246 GCA_050245935.1 Phycisphaerae bacterium
TGATCGCATTGACAATATCCTGTTGGATCCAAAGGCCGACCTGCGCGTACCACATTTCGTCGAGCGGGGGCGCCGTATCCGTGGTAATAATCGGGCTGATATGGAAGGTCGACTGATTACGCGGACCTTCGAAATCCACGTACATGCGAATTTCAGCGGCCTTGGTCGTCTCTGCGCGAATCTTGGCGCTGAATCGCGGATCGTCTTTGGACGCTTCGACAACTTTTTTCTTGGTCTCGCCGATTGCTTCTTCCTCAACGGCGTTTTCTTTCTGCTGCTCCTCCATGCGGGCGATGATTTCGTCGATGTCGCTTTGCGCCTGCTGCAGCTCCAGCACTCCCGGAATACCGGAACTGTTGAGCTGCCGCACCCAGCCGCCGAAAACCTTCTCGTATGCCTCTTTGTAATCGAATCGGCGGGTTTCGGACGTCGGACCGGGGAAGACGTCATCCATGAGCACCTTGCGTCCGTTGACGGCGGCAAGGGCCTCCTTGGCGCGTTCCACTTCCTGCTTCATCTGCTCGCTGCGCCGCAACGCATCATCCACCACCGCTTTGTTTTTTGCGCTGCCTTTGAGCGAGGAAATCGAAGCAAAACGACCGGTCAGCGACTTCATTTCCTTCACGACTTTGCCGGAGGTCATCCCCAGAACTGCAAAAACGCTCAGGGCGATGATCAAGACGCCGCTGATCAGGGTCACCAGATTGGCTTTTAACATCGATACCATTGTCGGAGGTCTCCGAAAAGTCCCAAAAAGCAATGTGGTCGTCCACGCCGCGAAGGCGTCAGCCGGACTGACCATCCGTCGACGCCGCGTCCTCCGTGGTTTCCGGCGGCGGCGGCAGTTCGCCGAGCTTGAGTTTCAGCCCGAATTCGACGTTCCAGTCGGAATAGGTCGGCTCACCCGTTCCGGGGTCCACGTTGGCGGCCGTCCCCGCACTGGTGTTGCCGGCGGTGGGGATCCCGGTCGAAAGATCCTGATAGATGCGCGCTTTGCTGATAAATGATTTCGACAGATCTTCCGGCTCGGTCCGCGGAATATAGAAGCCGAGTCCTGGCTGCTGCGAGAGCTCGCGTAGTCGCTGCGAAACTTCACCACTGATGACCGCACTGGCATCGGATTGCGACACGCCGTAAAGCAATTTGCCTTTCACGTTGACGACAAACCCGGGCGCATCACCTTGCTCCTCGGATCCTCCGCGCGTGGGGTTGCCGAATCCGCCGGGTGCCGCCGCCATCGTGAGCCGATGGTTGTCGATATCCTTCACGAATTCGAGGCCGAGCGCTTCAATGACAAACTGCTTTCGCTGGTTCCGAGCATATTTGTTGGGGTCGCTGGAGATCACTTGCTTGAGTGCCTGCGGTGATTTGGCCGCGACAATTTCCGGAGCCGGCTTGGGCATCGCTTCGTGGACCACCGCGATGATCGCCGGAATGATGCGCTTCGCGTCGAGCAACTGAACAACATTCTCAACCTGCTGCTGGTCAGCTCCGATGTCCGCTTGCGCGGCAGTGAATTCGGTATTGAACCGCTGCGCGGTATTGATGGCTTCCGTGGCGGGACCGAGATCATTCGGCGCCGCCTTCACCGTACCGGCATCCATCGCGTTCTTTGCGAACGGAATCAGCGCCGCGACGCCGACGCATGCCGCGGCACCTGCGAACCACCACTGTTTGCGCTTCCAGACTGCGAGCCGCGCCAGATCCGGTGGCAACAGGTCGGCGACGATTTTTGCCTCGCCAAGCCCCTGCAGGGCAAGCCCGCAGGTGGGGCCAAGGTTCATCAGGTTTTCGTCAATAAGCTCCTTGTTCACTTCCGCAGCGACTTTGATGCGCCGGAAATTCTCGAGTTTGTCGACGCCGCCTTCGATGGAAAGATTGTTGGCGATGTATTTCTGCAGACCCGGCAACCGAAACGCGTTTCCGACGGCGAGCACGCGGTTGAGTTCAATTTCGCGGTGCGTGGAACTGAAGAAGCCGATCGAGCGCTGAATTTCCTGCACGAGGTCGGCAAAGACCGGTCGCATTGCCTGGAAAATCTGCCGGGCATACTTGCTGCTGGCCGCGCTGCGTTTGAGATCCTCGGCTTTCGCGAAAGTCAGTTTGAAAGCGCGGACGAGATTCTCGGTGAACGCGCTGCCGCCGAGCGGGATATTTCGCGACCAGGCCCGGTTCGGCTCGACGACGATCAGATCGGTGTTCTGCGCCCCGACGTCGATGACGACGCACGCGCCGTCGTCCAGCTTGCCTTCGAGCTCGTAGCGGACGAAGTTGTACAACGCCGACGGGGACGTCTGCACCATATACGGACGGATGCGGGCGTTGTTGAAGTACTCCAGGTGCCGGCGAATCAGGTCCTTTCGCATCGCAAAAATGCCGACCTCGACTTCCGGCGACTCCTCATCCTCAAATTTCTGAAAATCCCAGACGACGTCTTCCATGGCAAACGGAATCTGCTGCTCCGCTTCATATCGAACCAGCGCGTTGATCCGTTTCGCATCCGCGGGGGGAAGTTTGCAGAACCGCGCGAAGGTCTGATGACCGGGGACGCCGATGACGAAACGCTCGCCGGAGGGATTGTGCTTGTCGGTGAATTTCTTGAGTGCCGAAGCGATCAGCGCATCGCGATCCGCTTCCGGCTGGGAGAGAATTTTTTTGTCGTCGTAGGGAATGACCTCGCAGGCGATAATTTCGGCCCCGTCGTCGCCCGCCGCACGCATCTTGACGGCTTTCAACGCACACTGACCGATTTCAATGCCCCAGGTGGGCGGCCCTGATGCCATCACGGAACTCCTTCCATCCGGTATTGCGCCGGAACCAATGCGAGCATTGTTTGCCGAGCCCTAAACAGTAGTGCCTCTATTCGGGCTGTCAAACGTCGGGCGTCGCGCGGCGCCCGCATGCGGTTGATTGCGTCACGGAAGCTTGTGCAGCTTCGCTTCGGTTCGCTTGGGTGATGCGGACGGGTGGTCCGCCCAAGCGGAAATCGGCGTTCCGCGTGTCGGCGCGCCGGAATGCGACCCCCAACCATGAGCCGCGAAACGATTGTAGGCAGCGCCTCGGACGATGTCATCCGCGCGACGAGCCGCGCTGCACGGTCTGCGTCGTTCGACGTGGAGGTGCGTTCCCAGTTCCGGGAAAGGGAAAGGACAACGGAAAGCAAAAAATGCGGCCGATCGTAATCTGCCCTCTCATGCCTTATTCTCAGTAGCCGAGGAAGCCGGTGCCCCGTCCTCAAAATGCTCT
>JBFWWY010000486.1:0-3223 GCA_050245935.1 Phycisphaerae bacterium
GCTGTCGAGCAGGTCGCCTTCCAGTTGCACTAATTCATCGGCCCCGGCATCCGGCGCGTCGATCGTGGCCACCATCCCTTCCACGTCAAACCGCTGCTGCTCATAGGCCTGATTGATCGCCGCCTGAATGGCATCGGCTTCAGCAAGTATCAGTTCGGTCTCGCAGCCGAGTGTGAGCGAGAGATTTTCGACGACGCCGACGGTACGCGGGTCTGCACAGGCGATCTGCACTCGGTTGGGATTCTCGGTGTCGAGCCCAATGATGATGTGCCGCCGCGCGAAGTGGATCGGCACCTTCTGGACAAACCGCGCCGACAGCCGCGCGCGGTCGATTCGCGCAATCTCGCCAGCGGATCGCGCGTCGCTGTTCACGGGGCCTCCTGCAGCGCTTCAGGAACGCTCGAAGCGGTGGCTGGCGGCAGCGGATCGCCCAACAGTGCCACGCCGAAGTGGTCGATCGTGCGCAGGACCGTCTCCAGCCGCGCGGCGGTCAGTGGTTTGCCCACATATGTGGAAAACGGCTGCGCGAGGGCGCGGACAATGTCGTCATCCGCCTGCGAACACGTGAGAATCGCGACCGGTAAATCGGCCCAGCGCTCATCCTCCCGCAAGCGCTCAAGTAATTGCAGACCACCCATCCCCGGCAATGAAAGGTCGAGGAGCAAAAGATCGGGTGATTTGTCCGCAGACTGCAATGCGCGCCATGCGGATTCGGCGTCGGTGAAGATGCGCGAGTCGCGATACCGGGGATGATGTTGCAGCGCCTGCTGCGCGAGGATGGCATGTGCGGGATTGTCCTCCACCAGCCAGATCGTCAGCGGCTGCCCATTCAATGCCATGATGCATCCCCCATTTTCTTGATCAATCCATGTACTGAAACACCGTCGGCGGGAACCCATCGTCCACTTCCGCATCTTCCGTCGCCGCGATGCTCAATGTCTTGAGGTCGCGGAATTCGTCGTCCCGCAGAATCGTCGGACGAATAAAGGCATAGAGCCGTACCTTACTCTTGCTCTCCGTGCGATTGCCGAACAGCAGCCCGAGAATTGGCACGTTGCCGATCGCGGGAACCTGGCTGCGCGATTCGGCGAACGTCTCACTGATGAGACCGCCTACGACGACGGTAAATCCATCGGGTACCCGCACCGTGCTGCTGATCGTGTCGCTGGTACGCGGCGGCGGCGTGTTCAAACCCCCGGCACCGGTGAACGAACTCACGCTGAGGTCGTATTTCAGTTCGAGGTGATCGCCTTCCGCGATATGCGGCTCGATCTGCAACTGCGTGCCGGCCTTGGCAAAACCCGCGAACGACGTCGTGGCGACGGTGTCTGAGGCGTTGACGCTCGTGAACGGCGATTCGGCCACGCTCTCGATACTTCCGCTGGCGTTATCATCAACCAGAATCCGCGGCGCGGAATTGACCCGCGTTGTGCCGTGCGTCTCCAATGCCTGAATGATGAACGGCACTTCATCCGGGGCCAGCAGGACGCCAGTCCCGCCCGGCAGGACGTTGAGCCGCCGCGCCCCGGTCGCCGGATCGATGGCCGACAACCCGAACGAAGTGAACGTCAGAAAATCCCACGGATCGCCGAGGTCCAATGTCGAGAGTTCAACACCCAGACTCTGGCTGTCGTCGATACTGATGGAAACCAGGGTCACTTCGACAAGCACTTGGGGTCGTCGTCGATCGAGTCGGGACATCAATTGCTCAATCCGTTGATGAATCTCGGGCGTCGCCATCGCGATGATCGAATTGGTATGGGCATCCAGCGCCAGCGAAAATCCTTCCCCGGAAACCGCCGCGACTCCGCCCCCGGCGGCGGCACGACCGGTGGTCGCATTGTCACGTTGCGTGGCCGCGAATTGATTCACCGGCGTGACACCGCGCGCGCCGCCCTCGACATTGCTTACCGGGCGAGGAATCGCGGACGGCTGCTCAGCAACTTGATCGCGTTCCGGATTCTCCCGGAACTGTCCGCCAAGCAGACTCGCGAGTGTCGCAAACAAATCATCGGCGCGGCGATGGAGCGGCTGATAAATGCGCAGCGGCGTCGCGGTCTCCGGTCGCGCTGTGTCAAACTGAACCAACAGTTCGCGAATCGCTTCGTGCAGCGCCGGTTCCGCCGTGACGATGTATGTGTTGCTTACTTCGTCTTGCGTCCAGTCATCGGCGACCGCACCGAGTCGCGCGCGGACGACCGCTTGCAAGCGTGCAGCGGTCATGAAGCGTGGCTGGTAATATTGCGTTGTCCGTTGAGACGGGCGATCCAGTTCTCGTAACAGCGAAGCCGCCTCTGACACCTGTGTGGCGGGGCCCCGGACCAACACCCCCGATCCGAAGGGATCAGCGTCGATCCGCACGGTCGGCGCTGTCGTACCAGGCAATCCCTGCGCCGCAGGCTGTCGCAACAACTCGATCACCGCGTTGACCAACCGTTCGCGATTGACGTTTTCGATGTCCACGCGTTCAAAGCTTTCGTGCGCGCGCGATTCGCGTGGCGTGAGAGAATCGGCCAGCCGCACGACATGCCGCACGTTCGCGAGGAAATCGGAGACAATAACGGTTCCCGGTTCGCCCGCGGTACCGATTACACCGCCAGGTTTAGACAAGGAAGATGAAGCCAACGACTTAAATTCTGCTTCACTTCCATTTTGTAAGGGCAAACGATAGGTGATCACCCGATTCGGATCTGCGTCGGCTGGCGGCAATTCCGTAAGAACAGGACCGGCGCGCTTGGCGAGTTCGTCGGCCGGATAGATGCTGTACCAGTTGTCGGCTTGTTCAGCGACGAGGATCAGGTCGCGTGCGCGCAACAATCGTCGCAGAAACGGCAACAAAGCCGCACGTTCGATCGGCGTTGCGGTGCGTAACGAGACCCGCTGGTTCAGCTGCGCTTCATTGTAAAGTACGTTCAGATCCAGCGTGCGCGCGACGTAATCCACCACCACTTTGAGTTCAATATTATCCGGAAAATCGAGCTGGACGGTATCGGCCCGGGTGACCGTGCGCTCGCCCGACACCAAAATCAGCAAAAAAAAGAATCCAAGCGGATTTTTCAGCCGTCTACAGGAATGAAATTGCCGCGAAGACTGGTTATGCTGGAGACGGTTGTGCGATCGGACCGATCGTATTGGAAGCGAGGGCAGCATTCGCAATTCTTTGGCTGTCGGTGCGCAAAAGTGCGCGCCAAGGCACATAGCGTACCCTTGATTAGAATCAATT
>JBFWWY010000487.1:0-3212 GCA_050245935.1 Phycisphaerae bacterium
CTTTTTCCGACGTTGTAACACGTGGCGGCGTAAAGCTGATCCGCCGCGAACGGCGTGAAATGGAGCAGTATTCCGATCGCGCTCGGAATGTGCAGCGCGTAGGCATCCAGCAGGTCCGCTTCCGTCAGCAGCGCGATCGACTCCAGCGAAAACGGCGTATCCTCTTCGTCCTTAAGCGTGCGGCCGCCGAGCTCTTCCATCGCGGACGCGAGATGAATGCGCAGCGTCGCGGCGCGGCGCGGTTCGTCTGACTGCTCGGCGTTTTCCGCTTTTGCGGCCTGCGGAAACATTTTCTCGAACGTGCTGCATCCCGCAGCACTGCCAAGCACCCCCAGCAAAACAGTCGTCAATCGCATCAGCGCCACTATTCGACCCCCTTTTCGCGCAGCAGTTCCGCAAGTGCCCGCAGCGCCGCCTCGCGATCGGTCAATTCCTCGTTCAATTGCCGCGTGTAAAGCTCGTGCAACACATCCTTGAACAGCGGCCCCGGCGTCAGCCCGCGCGCGATCAGATCTTCCCCGCTGATGAATGGGAATGGTTGAATCTGGTCTTCGGGGATTGCGCGAATGCGGGCGTCAAGTGCGGCACTCCGCGCCGCACCATCGGCCAATTGTGCAAATTGGGCGGTGGCGAGTTCGCGCAGTGCCGCAAACGCAGGATGTGCCAGCGCACGCTTCAGATCCGCAAGCATCACCTGTTCCGGCTCGTGAAGAAGATCACGATTCGCACAGACCCATACCAGCGCGTCACGCTGCTCATTGGAAAACGTCAACGCACGGGCAATCTGTGAGATTCTCTTTTTGTCCAAGGTTTTGACGAGGCACGCAAACGCCGCGACAAACGATGCTTCGGGAGGCAATGCACGCAACAGTACCCCGGCTTCCGCAATCTCCGCAGTCGTGAAATGCGTGCCCGGCCACAGGTGAGGCAGCATTCCGGTTTCCACGAGCAGGTCGAACGCGCGGGCGCGATTCGGATGCGCCAGCATTGCTTCCAGTTCGATCAGCACCCGCTCGCGCGCGACTTGTGATATTTTCGCGGCATTTGCCCGAATTGCGGCCAGTGTGTGATTCTCGATCGCGAACGACAACCGCGCCGCGAACCGCACCGCGCGCAGCAATCGCAGATAATCTTCCTCAAAACGAGCCTTCGGATCGCCGATCGCACGGATCACGCCGCCCTCCAGATCCGCGCGACCGTCAACGTAATCCACCACGACGCGATCGACCGGGTCGAGAAACATGCCGTTGATCGTGAAATCGCGGCGCAGCGCGTCTTCGCGCGCATTCGTAAACGTCACGTCCGCCGGTCGGCGACCGTCTTCGTATTTGCCGTCGGTGCGAAAGGTCGCGACCTCGATCCAGTCTCCCCGCGACGACACCAGGACAACGCCAAACTGCGCACCGACTTTGCGCGTCGAACGGAACAGCCGCATCACGTCCGGCGGGTGGGCGCTGGTCGCGACGTCGAAATCCTTCGGCGGATTGCCGAGCAGCAAATCCCGGACGCAGCCGCCGGCGAAAAACGCCTCATGATCTGTCTCGCGCAAGCGCATCAGGACATCCAAGGCGGCGTCCGCCTCGCGCGGCAGGGAAAACTGGAATGATATGCGTGCTTCCGACATTGTTTGAAGCGTAACTACAATTGGTCCATTTTTCTCGGTGAATGATAGGCGCTGCGCGATTTTGTAGCGCGATGTTTCAACGACCAATCGCTCGGCGGGAGCCTCGGACTCCCATTGACGGCTGATGTTATTTGACCCGTGTGGCGGCGTTTGCGGCTTGTGTGTGGGTTGGCGGCGGCGGGGCGAAATTGGAACGATTGCGGATGCGGCGATAGCCGTCGAAGGTAAAAATCGCGAGCGCTAGCCAGATTACGATGAGACAATTCCACTCGGCACCGGAAAGCGTTTCGCCGTACGCGAGACCGATCAGCATCTGAATGGTCGGCGCGATGTATTGCATGAAGCCGATCGCTGTCAGCGACACGCGCCGGGCGGCGGCGCCGAACAACAGCAGCGGCACAATGGTAACAATTCCGCTGCCGACGAGCAGGAAGTCAAGCGTGCGCGTGCTCGCGCCGAATATGAGCAATTGCGTACTCGCGGCGTAAATCAGCCCGATCAGCGCAGTGCCCGACAAAAACGCGGTCTCCACGGTCAGACCGATCAGCCCGTCGACTCGCGAGATTTTCCGCACCAGCCCATAAAAGCCGAACGTAAATGCCAAACCGAGGGGAATCCACGGCAGCGCACCGCGCACGACCGTCAACGCAACCACGGCAACGAACGCGAGCGCAACGCTTACTCCCTGCAACGGGCGCAAACGCTCGCGGAGGAACACCATGCCGAGCAGAACATTCACCAGCGGGTTGATGAAATAGCCGATGCTGGCTTCGACGACGAAATGGTTTGTGACGGCCCAGATGTACAGGAGCCAGTTCGTCGCGATCAGTGTTGTCGTCATCATCAGGAGGTAGCGAAGCCGGGCATTGGCGAGCGTCGCAGCGAACGCGGATTTCCGGCCCAGCGCCGTGACCAGCAGCGAGAGCAGCAGAAACGACCAGACCACGCGATGGCCGACAATCTCCAGCGGCGAGACCTGCCCCACCGCTTTGAAATATACGGGTACGAAACCCCACGCGAGAAATGCGCCAACGCCGCACACGACGCCGACGGCGGGATTGAGCGACTGTTCTGCGGCGGTGGTGTTCACAGACGCTGCACGCGTCGTCGATCGGAGGGGGAGAACCCAATCTGGAGGCATACATTCATGGGGCGGAATTGTAACGGATGGAATCCGTCACGCGAGATTCATTATCGGAAGCATGCATGTGGAATTCGAATGCTGCCGCCCTTCGTCCGCTAAACGCGGCGTCGCGCAATGCCAACTGACGACGAACTCCAATTCAACATGATCTGACAACTTTGCAGCAAGTCGCAGTGTCTTCTCATATAGTATGTAACATTGCGTGCGAAACCGGGGGACGCCGGTTTCATGTCTTTGGGATGACCGAACAGGAGGGCGCGATGCGCCGATTTGCAGGATTGATGATCGTTCTCGCGTGTTGCGGCGGATTGGCGCAGGCAAACGCGTTCGAAGATGTTCGCAAGCAGATTCTGGAGAAGTTCAGCAAAGTAAAAACGCTCAAAGCGAGTTTTGAAACCGAGGTTGTCCGCGAGCAGCCGCAAGCGACCGTTATCGCGCGCGGCA
>JBFWWY010000488.1:0-3204 GCA_050245935.1 Phycisphaerae bacterium
GAATGGCGTTTCATTGGGTTCAGGAAACCGGGGCCTGGAGCGCGGCATCGCGCGGCATGGCGTTTCCGGGCTGCTCTTTATTGCTGCCGGAGTATTTGGGATCCTGGGAGGATGTCCACCCGCTCCGGAAGAAACCGAGACGATCACGCTCGATGTGTCCTTTGACCGGACTGGAACGCTGGAACGTGAAGGTATGTTCACCAACATGCTAACCCAGCCTTTTGTCCTCGCCGGCGATGACTTTACCAACCTTGGCCTGTGCGGGTTCATTAGCATCAGTCTGAATTCGCTGCCGGAAACCGCAAGCGTCACCCGGGTCGTATTACAGTTCGACGTCAGCGTTCTTGGTGGGAATCCCTTTGGCGATTTCGTTCGACTTCGCGTGAATCACGTCGACGTCGTCAGCGGGATTAATGCCGACGATTACAACGGCACCCCCCTCCGTTCCGGTGTCGCGACGATTACCGAGTTGACGGGGCCGCGGGATGGAAACGGCCGACAGCGAGTAATGGTCGACGTAACCACCGAAGTCAACGCCGACCGCGCCGCCGGACGGCCCATCTCATCCTTTCAACTGATTTTCGCCGACGCACCCACCACCGATGGGCAGACCGATGCGCTTTCGGTCATTGCGTCGCCTGACGATCCGGCGTTGCGCCCTTCCGCGCTCGTTACGATCAACCCTTAATCGAAAAACTTCATGAATGCGCCGCAGACCGCGCGCGGGTTCTCGGTGCCGGCCAATGGTCGAGCCTTTGCCGAATTCGTCCTGCGCTAAACAATTTTGCCAAGAGTGCGAGGTGTTTTATGTTGATGGTAGTTTCGAATCGTGTGACACAGGGTTCTGTCGACCGGGTTTCGAAGCGCGCCGGATCGCAGTTTCGGTGGCCTCCATTGCTCGTTGGCCTTTGCTCAACACTCGCGCTCGTATTGGGGTGTCCGTCTGCCCCGGAAGACACGATGGAAGACACCTCACGCATCGATGTGGTTTTTGACCGAACCGGATCGCTGTTACGCGACAGTATCTTTCAAAACATGACTCAGGCCAGCACCATTCTCGGCGATGACAGCTCGAATCGGCCGTTCTGCGCGTTCGTTAGCCTCAATCTCAATGCCATCAACGCGGAAGAAAACGTCACTCGGGTCGTGCTGAATCTCACCGCGATCGTCGCAAACGGCGATCCCTTCGGCGACTTTGGCGCGATCACGGTGGATCACGTCAACGTCGTAAGCGGCATTAATGCAAGCGACTATAGCGGCGGGACGATTCAAGCCTCCATCGCCACGATAGCGCCGTTCCCCGTGGGTACACAACAAGCCGTGATGATCGACGTAACCAGCCAGGTAAACGCCGATCGCACAGCAGGAAGGCCAATTTCCTCCTTCCGGTTGCGTTTCGACGCCGCCCCCAGCGCAGACGGGCTGCCTGATAACATCCTCATTGCGACATCGGCGGACGATCCGAACCAGCGCCCTTCCGCGTTGGTGACAACCAGGCAGTAGCTTGGCCTTCCAAAAAGAAAACTAGCTCGTGGGGGAGCGAGCGCAGCGCAACCCACCATTTGCTCGCTGCCCACTAGCGCTCATTCAAACCTCCGCTGTCGAGGTTTGAAAAAATTCGAACGATCACTCATATCAATCGTTTGGTGGGTTCGCTCCGCTCTACCTACCCTACGAGTCGCCTGCGTCTTCGATGGCCCGTGTTGGAAAATGTCGGAAATCGATGAATAACCACCACGCTTTCGCGAATAACTCATAAGTTCTACGATGATTCCGTTCGCGATCTGCCGACGGAACGCTGCATCGCTCTTCGAAATCAGGAAATACGAATGAAACAACTTCAAGATCTTCCGCGAAAACTCGCGCGCGGCCCTTACACGCAGGCTTTCGCGTTATCGCTCGCGTTTTGCCAACTCACACTCGCAGACAACAACTGGCCGCAGTTTCGCGGCCCCGGCGCGACCGGCGTTGCCGACGGCAAGCCGCCGACGGAGTGGAATGTGGAGACGGGGGAAAACATTCGCTGGAAGGTCGATGTTCCCGGTCTCGGGCATTCGTCGCCGATTGTCTGGGAAGATCGCGTGTTCCTGACGACGGCAGTGAGCAACGAGACCGACACGCCGACGCTGGAAACCGGCTGGAGCGGCGGGAGCGGCGAGTCGGCGGCGGACGCGGGCGCGTGGACCTGGAAGACGCTTTGCTACGATTTGAAAACCGGAAAGCAACTGTGGTCGCAGGACGCACACACCGGCGTCCCGCTCGCGAAGCGCCATATCAAAGCGACGTATGCCAACAGTACGCCCGCGACCGACGGCAAACATGTCCTCGCGTTCTTCGGCTCCGAAGGACTTTATTGCTATGACATGGACGGCAAACTGCTGTGGAAGACCGACTTCGGGGTGCTGAAATCCGGGCCGTATAACATGCCGGAACTCGAGTGGGGCTTCGCGAGCTCGCCGGTGATTCATGAGGACAAGGTCGTCGTGCAGTGCGACGTGTTGAACGGCCCATTTGTGGCGATTTTGGATATCAAGGACGGCAAGGAGATTCGCCGCATCGAGCGCGAGGAAGTCGCGACATGGTCGACGCCGGCGATCGTGAAGACCACGGCGCAAGGCGATGCGCCGGCACGAACACAGATTGTCTGCAACGGCTACAAGCAGATTGCCGGCTTTGATTTTGAGACGGGCAAGCAGCTCTGGACGGTGCCCGGCGGCGGCGATGTGCCGGTGCCGACGCCGTTCGTCGCGCACGATCTGATCTTCATCTCCAATGCGCACGGCGACGCAAATCCAGTATATGCGGTGCGAACGAATGCCGCGGGACAGCAGACCACGGAAATTCCCGGCGTTAGCAGCGGGCTGGCTTGGTACGACGCGCGCGCGGGATCATATATGCCGACACCCATCGTCGTCGGCGAAAATATCTACGTCGGCGATGATCGCAGTATTTTGCGCGCCAGTCGCGCGAAAACCGGGGAACCCCTGTACAAAGAGCGGCTCGGCAGCGGTAGCGCGACGATGACTGCGTCTGCAGTTGCCGCGGACAAACAAATCTATTACACGAACGAAGCGGGGGATATCTTTGTCGTTGAGGCCGGTGACGAATTCAAACTGCTCGCGGAAAATAAAATGAATGACGTGTGCATGGCGACGCCGGCAATCACGGGAGATGCCTTGCTGATCCGCACAAAGCAGGCGTTAT
>JBFWWY010000489.1:0-3193 GCA_050245935.1 Phycisphaerae bacterium
TGCGGATTTGCACGGGATGGAAAAAGGCACGGGATATTCGTATATCCGCGCGTTTTTTGGCCTGAGCGTTTCCGCGTTCATCGGCATCGTCGTTTCACTTTTCACAACACCCAAACCCGATCACGAAATCGAAGGTCTGTGGGTCGGCACGCTCGATCTCGCGCGGCAGTTCTTCAAGCGCGGCACGCCGAACCACACACCCGGCAAGAAAGCACGGCTGCTTGTTTCGGTCAGCGGGGAGGGGACGACGAGTCCGGATCAGGCGGATGCTGAGGCCGCCGCCGCCCCGCCGTTGCCGGGTGGACAGCCGTCGCCGTCGTATCCGATGGTTCGATTGCCGCAAAGTGCGATGGCGCGAATGAACGCGAACGTTGGCGACATTCTGTACGTCACGGATTCGCGCTGGTGGCTCGGCGGCTTGCGGTCGCTGCATTGTCGCGCCGGGACGCCGCACGGCGAGGACGGGAACATCGAGATTCATCCGGAAGCTGTGGAGGCGGGCAGCTTGCTGCACGGGCGCGGCGTCGTGGTTGAGAAGCTTCTGTAGTCCCGCTCGGTGGGATATCAAATCTGTGTGCCGTTGCATTCGGCGCAGAATTGTTTAGGGTCGGGCATGCGCCCGCGCGCTCCCGGTGCGGGTGTCTTGTAAATCCCTGGTGCCCGGTTTCTGCACAGCCGATTGCGCGAAACCAATCGACGGGCAACCCAAGCCGAAGTGGAGAACAACCATGCGCATCTCCGTGCGTTCACTGACGATTCTTTCCATTTTTCTCCTGACGACTTCCGCATCTGCGCTGTCACAAGACGATGCTCCCGAAGCAGAGGCCGCGAAAAGCACGGGGGTAACCGCCGATCCGGAGGTGTCACTGGAGTGGCTGGAAATTCAGGTGCGACCGCTGAGCAAGGCCGAAACGGAAGCGGAAGTCAATGCGTGGATCGAGCTGCTTCACGACAAGGCGCGAGAAATCAGCACGACAAAAATCGCCGCTGCAAAAGCGGAGGAAGGCGAGGAGCGCACCAAGCTCATCGAGAAGGTCAGCGATCTCGCGGACGAACGCACGGCGCTGATTGATCGCGTGAACGTCGTGCTGACGAGTTACGCGGAAAAAGGCGGCGATCGCGACGAGTACGACAAGTATGTGCGCGCGGTGTCGCAAAGCAAGATCGACGTCACAAACGTGAGTGCGGCATGGCTGTACCTGAAAAAATGGGCCGTGGCGGAGAACGGCGGCTTGCGTGTCGCAAGGAACATCGGGCTGTTTCTCGCGACGCTGTTCGTCGCGTGGATCGTCGCCCGCCTTGCCGCCGGGCTGGTACGACGCGGCGTCAACCGGCTCAAACGCACTTCAGATCTGCTGCGGAACTTTCTGGTCGGCATCGTGTTTCGCGCAATCATGTTCGTCGGGCTGGTGATCGGGCTCTCTTTTCTGGAAGTACCCGTTGCCCCCCTGCTGACGATTCTCGGTGCGGCGGGTCTGGTCGTCGGTCTTGCGTTACAGGGCACACTGAGCAATTTCGCGAGCGGGATTCTGATTCTGCTGTATCGCCCGTTTGACGTTGGGGATGCGGTGGAAGTCGGCGGCGTCGGGGGGAGCGTACAGTCCATGACCTTGCTCACCACCGCGTTGTCCACGTGGGACAATCAGGCGGTCGTCATTCCGAACAATGAGGTTTGGGGAAATGTCATCAAGAACTTCACCGGCAATACGACGCGCCGCGTCGACATGACGTTCGGCATCGGCTACGGCGACGATATTGATCAGGCGCGAAAAATTCTGGAAGACATTGTCACCAGCCACGAGAAGGTCCTCCCCGACCCGGCGCCCGTGGTCCGGGTGCACGAACTCGCGGATTCTTCCGTCAATTTCGTCTGTCGTCCGTGGACCCGGCCTGCGGATTATTGGGCAGTTTATTGGGACGTGACCGAACAGGTGAAAAAGCGTTTTGACGCAGCCGGCGTCTCCATTCCGTTCCCGCAGCGGGACGTTCATCTGTTTCGAGCCGCCGCATCGTCGAACGGGGATGAGGATTCAGCAGGTTAATTTGCGGGATAACGGGCTTTTACCGGACGCCTCAGCGGGCGAATCACGTCCGGTCCCCCACTCTAACCCATTACAGAGTCATGAATTGCGCCGGCTCGCCGCTCGCACGCGCAAGGATTTTTCAGTAGAGTTGGTTTCGACACCTCCGGTCCGCCTACAATCCTGTGCCGGGAGTGTCTCCGTCCTTCAAAATTTTGAAACAAACGAAACGCGCTTTTGTGAACCTTTGGGAGTGCTACATGTTGCGATCGTTGCGAGTTCTCATTCCGGCTGCCGCATCCTTGAGCCTGATTTGCGGCTGCCCCATGCCGACACCGAACGACAATTCCAATGCGAATTCCAATGGGAACAGCAATGCGAACACGAACGGCAACAGCAATTCCAATGCCAATGACAACTCGAACAGCATTACGCTGACTGCTGCGCAGAAGGCTGAAGTCGAAGTTTCGGCGGAAAATCTGGGGGATTTAGCGGCTTTTTCGTCGTTGTATGCAGCGCTTGCCAATCCTTCTCTGGACTTTTCATCGCTGAGCCAAATCGCGTCCTTTGGCGATTGCCCGACCATTTCCTATGTGTCGAGCGAATCCAGTGCCGCATTTCTGCTCGAATTCGGGACCGGGTGCGAGAGTGACGCGTTGAATGGCATGATGGTCTCGGGCAACACCGGCTTCAGTTACAACCGAACAACCCGAAGCGCGATGATTACGTTCGATAACCTGATGATCGGCGACTCGACCAGCGTTACCGGCAGTGCGACCGTGACGATCCGCGGGAATTCGTCCATGGGCGTCACGGTAAGCGGGCAGTTCGACATTCTCGTCGGTGGGAAAATGATCTCCGGCGAAATCGTGCTGCTTCTGAGCGCCGATGGCAGCGTCCAGATCAATTCCGATTCACTGAGCTTCAACGACGGCTCCGGGGCCGAGGAGATTGCCCTGAACGACGTCGTCATCAACGGAACCGCCAACAATACCCTGTTGCCCGAATCCGGAAACATGACCTATACCGATGCCGACAATCGGACAGTCATCGTTACGTTCAGCGAAGCGACGATTCAGGACGGAACGGTCGAAGTCAGTGTCGGCACGCTGGGTACCGCGACGTACGAGCTCGGCTCGTAAGCCCGTAATACTGTCTCTGCCTTGCAAGAT
>JBFWWY010000490.1:0-3189 GCA_050245935.1 Phycisphaerae bacterium
TTCTTCGCACTCCAGGGATTGGGCAGACTTCTCGAAACGATCACGGCGGTGCGAGAAGCGCTGAATCCGAATCTGCGGGTTGCCGGTGTGGTGATGACGATGTTCGAGCGCGGCACGAAACTCGCGCAGGAAGTCTCTGAAGATGTGCATCGATTCTTCACTGCCGCGAACGCGACGGACGCCTGGCACGGCGCACGCATCTTCGCGGCGCGCATTCGCCGCAATATCAAACTCGCGGAGTGCCCCAGCTTCGGCCAGACGATTTATCAGTACGCGCCCAACAGCAAAGGCGCAGAAGATTACGGCGCGCTGGCGGATGAAGTGATCAACCCCGATACGCCTTCGTCTCTTCTTCAGCCGCGTGTCGTCACCGCTGATGCGGACGATGTCGCGCCCACGCCCGAAGCGCGAGAGATGGTCGACAAGCCGATCCCGGAGGGCATCATCACCGCGCCGCCGAAGAAAGCGACCGCCGCGGCGCGCGGCCCGGCAGCCGGTGCCGCCCGCGACGATGACGATGAAGACACGGCGTCCTAGCCCGTGCCGATCGCAACACCCCAGCGCAAGCCGTTTGATCGCTGGCGACATTGGTACAGCCGCGTCTTCCCGGCATACCTCGTATTCCTGTTCCTCGTTCAGCATTTGCCGCATCCCGGCGCTCTACCCGGGGGCGCGAGCGACAAACACGTTCACGTGATCGCGTTCGGCGTACTTGCATTCTTCTTCTGGCGATTCATTGAGGCGACGACCGGCCGCATCTCGCATCAGTTCATCCTTGTCGCAATTCCGTTGCTGTTGCTTTATGCCGCCTTTGACGAATACACGCAGCAATATTTTGATCGCAGCACGGACATCGCGGACTGGATTGCGGACGCACTCGGAATCGTCGTCGTTTGCGCCCTTCTCGAATGGCATCGCCGCCGCGCCCGCTCCTGATCCCTCATCATTTCAACCTCAAGCGCCAGCGCCGGCACTAAGCGGCCCAATTCAAGCCCCAAGCGCGAGCGCCGGGCTTACACGACGTAACGGCGCGAGAAAACACAAGCTCATGGCACAAACCGCCCGTCGCCTGAACCAGTCGCTGGCGCTCGCGGCTTGTAAATGCACGAAACCGCCGATCGCCAAGCAAAAATGGTCATGTATGTCTCCGTGCCTCTGTGTCTCCGTGGTTGCCTTTTCTCCAGAAGATTGGATTCTCCCCCCATCCCCGCTACAAATAGATCATGTCGCGTAACGGAAAAGTCATTGTTGCCATGTCCGGCGGCGTCGATTCCTCGGTCGCAGCTTCCATGCTCAAGGACCAGGGCTACGACTGCATCGGCGTATTTCTGCGCGTCGGCGCGGAGCCGGTCGAAACGCATTCCTGTGACATCACCGACGGTAGGCCGGCGCGACGGCTCAAGCACGGCTGCTGTTCCGCGACCGACGCGATCGACGCGCGCAGTATTTCGCAGCGTCTCGGCATGCCGTTTTACGCGCTCAATTTTCAGGCTGATTTCGATCACATCATCGACTATTTTGTCGACGAGTATGCGCAGGCCCGCACACCGAACCCCTGCGTCATGTGCAATATCCATGTAAAGTTCGGCCGGCTCTTCAAGTACGCCGACGCGATGGACGCGGAGTTTGTCGCAACCGGCCACTACGCGCGCGTTCTGCACGACGAGCGCGGTGCGCATCTCACGCGTTCGGCGAACGCCGCCAAAGACCAGACGTACGTCCTCTTCGGCATTCGCAAGGAAAATCTCCACCGCTGCATATTCCCGCTTGGCGCCATGACCAACAAAGCCGATGTTCGCGGCATTGCGGAGTCGCTCGGCCTCGCGGTGCACGACAAGCCCGACAGTCAGGAGATCTGCTTCGTGCCGAACAACGACTATGGCGAGCTTGTTCGTGCAAGGAGGCCGGATGCCGTTCGCGCTGGTGCGGTGATCGACGCGGATGGTAACGAAGTCGGCAAGCACGACGGCGTGATTCACTACACGATCGGCCAACGGCGCGGACTCGGCATCGCCGCCGGCAAGCCGATCTATGTCACCAAGCTCGACATTCTCAACAACACGGTAACTGTCGGCGACCGCGAAGATTGTCTGCATTCCGGCCTGTTGGCGACGGACATGAATTGGCTGGAGCCGATCCCCACGGATCGTAAACAGGTCGAAATCAAAATTCGGCACATGCATCAAGCGACGTCAGGTTGGCTGGAAATCGAAGAGCCGCGCGATGACGATGCGGCGACTTTGATGAATGGTACGCGGGTCCGCGCCGGCTTCGACACGCCGCAGCTATCGGTCACACCCGGTCAGGCGGCCGTGTTCTACGACAACAACATCGTTCTCGGCGGCGGCTGGATCCATCGCAGCCTGAAGCAAGGTGCGGAAGACGAAAGCAACGAATCGGGTAGCGTCCGGCCTCCGTGCCGGACGTCGAGCACCAGGTAACGTCCGCCCGCCATACAACAGAATCAACTTACAATAATGCCGCGTTTTATTCCGATCCGAACGCCAGATTCCGAACCCCCGACACCAAACCCCAAACCGCAAACTTGAACAGAAAGACAAACCGAACCCCCTGCGCCAAGCAGGGGGCCAACACCCGATGAACGTACGAACCGAAGAAAGAATGACAGCACCCGAACACCAAGAGACGCCGGGGACCATTCTGCACGGGGGCGCACTCGGAGATCTCGTCCTCACGCTGCAACTAGCCGAACAGATCAAATCCGCCGCGATGCACGTGTCGACGCCAACCACAGTAATCTCGCGCGTCGATCTTTCCGGCTGTTTGCCCCCAGGAAAAATCTACGAATTCGTAAACATCGACACGATTGATCTTCACAAACTGTTTATCGATGCGCCGTCGGAAATTTCGCCGCGATTGCGACAACTCCTCATGTGCCGAAACATCCTCAACACGCTCACCGACACGAACTCGCCGCTCCACCACAACCTTGTCAATCTCAGTATGGGAGGGCGAGGCTCCCGCCGAGCCGTCGCGAGCGAAACGCACGATTCACCCAATGGCGACATACAGACCAACGAAATCATCAGCCTCGAAACGCGAATCGGCGAAAAATGCGAGTCGCACGTCATCCAACAATGGCGCGACCGGCTCAGCGAACATCAACTCAACTTCAAACCCGCGCCACCCTCGCCCCCGATCACAACCGCGTCAACGCCACCCGCCACC
>JBFWWY010000491.1:0-3182 GCA_050245935.1 Phycisphaerae bacterium
TTCCTGCATGCACGCGTGTTGAATTTCGCCCGGCGGGATCAGCTATTGGCGGAATTTGGCAGGCGATTTAAAAGCGTTCCACGAGCGCGGCGCAGACGTTTTCAAGAAGCTCCGGCTTGTCCAGGAACGGGTTGCGCAGTTCCGCTTCCACGGCGGCGGCGATTGCGCGGTCGTAGCGGTGCAAGGCGCGATCCGCGCGGATCGCGTACACGATTGTCGCGATCCCGAGAGAAAGCGTCGCGAAGACACAGATCAATCCCGCGCGACGCAGCAGCGGCTTTCGCATCGTGATCAGCGCCGCGGCGATCGGCATGATCACCGCGCCAAACGTCGCGACCAGCAGATGCGCGGGGATTGCGAATGTCTGCACGCTGAAGCTGTCGACCTCGCGAATCGCGATCTCGCCGCGAAAATTGAACATCGCAACGCCAACCGCGACAATCGCAATCACCACCGCGGGACCGACGATGTCGATCGCCGAGATCTCCCACCGCTTCCATGCCCAGAGAATGCAAACGACAACGCCGACGGCGCTCCAGATCAGGGTAATCAGGAAAATCACGTTCATCACGATCAGCGAACTGCAGGCAGCGCGATGCGCGATGGGGTCGTAGTTCACGCGGTGATTGGTGGCGGAGAGTGGATAGCTTGTGACCGGCGTATCCGCGTGGTGCGTGTGGTATTCGCGGCGAAGCGCGGCAATGTTCTCCTGCAGCGCATCACGGTTCGCTGCGTCATCCGCCGACGAAAGCAGCGTGTCGGCGTGTCGCACGAACAAATCCGCGCAAAGCAGTCGCAGCGCCGGCGGGCCGGGTTCGCACAGCCAGGTGGTGAGCAATGTGCGGATCGCGTCCGCAAACGCGCGCCCTGCGTCGGGATTTGTCTCGCGCAGGTTGTCAATCAGTGCACAGGATTGCGGGACAAAAATTTGCAGAAACGAGTAATTTGCGGTGCCGCAATATTCGATCGCGAGTTGATGCGCGAGGCCGCGCGGGACGCCGATGGATTCGTAGGCGTTTGTGACCGCATCGATGAGTGACGCCGCGTGGTGGGAATAGTCGCCGCTGCGCAGTTTTTCGGTGTACGGCTGGATGCGGGCGGCACGCTCGGGCAGTGGCATGCCGGCCAATTCCATGGCCTGAAGATCCCACGCGAGAAACTGCAGCCAGCCGATTGCGCTGCCGGTTTCGGTGGCGCTCTCGAGATTTCGCTGCCGGACGGTGGAATGCGCCTGCCGCGTCATGTGCGCGCGGAGCAGATCGCGGCTGTTGCCGAGGATTGTGAGTGCAGCGCGTCTGGTGGGGTCGCTGGTGAGGCGGGCCGCGGTGATGGCGCGCTGAAATTTGTCACCTTTGAGTCGCATGCCGCGGCCGATGGGCGTCTCAAACCAGGTGATCGCAACCTGCCGGGCGGCGAGAAACGTCACCAACAGACACGCGAGACCGAGCACCGTCGGCGCCCAGCGTGGCGGTGGTTTAGACTCTCCTTTTCGCGGTTTCATCGCGTGGCTTTTACGCGAGGGGAGGCGGGTGGACAAGGCGCGCGCGAATATGGGAGCGATGGATACGTGGATGCGGTGTGATTGTCGAACTCAGTCCCCCACCCTGCGCCGCGATCAAGTCCTACGGAACTACCGAGGCGGGATTGGCGCGGCAAAGGGTGGGGCACCCGCGCCGGCGGTACGGCGGTGACACATCAGACGGTCGATTTGTGTCTTTTTGTGAAACGCACAACAATAGATGGCACATGATGGATCGAATCCGCTCAGTCATTCGCAAATACCAACAGTGCGGCGACGCCCAGCGCGACGAATTTCTCGCCGCCAGGCTCGCGGTCGAGCCGCAGTGTGCCGTGACGCGGTATCTGGCGGGTTGCCGGGCGTTCGACGCCAAGCGGCCGGGCATCGGGGTACGGCACATGATGATCGCGCGGCACGCGGAGCCGCGCTTCGCATCGGCGGCGCTGCTGGTGTTTGCAGGCTTGAATTGGATCGATCGGCCGAGTGAGCCGACGCTGCTGGTGCTGTATGACACGTGGGTGGAGTTTCGCAAGCCGGCGTTCGGGAAGCATCGGAAGGAGCGGCTGCTGCTGAGCCTGCTGGTGGAAAAGCCGATTGCGCATGCTGACGATATTCCGCCGGAATATGCGCGATTCGCGACGATTCCACTGAAATCAATTCAACGTGAATTGGCGCTGTCGGCGCACGCGACGTCGGACGCGGAGGTCCGACGCTACGGGGTGTCGCCGAGCGGCTGAGCGGCGCGAACGCAATTCTGTCAAAGCTCGTCATGCAGCGTAGTTGATGATTTTCAGTTCAGAGTAGTGCGGGTTGAAAACCCGGCCCACAAGGAAGTTCGCTCCTCAAGGTAGTTCGCTCCACAAGTGAGTTGTCACGTCGCGGATCATGTTTTTGGAGTCTGTACATTCATGTTGCTTTCAATTGTCATCCCGGTTTACAACGAAAAATCCACGCTATTCGAGATCATCCGGCGGGTGCTGGATTCGCCGATCAGCATCGAGCGAGAGTTGGTGCTGGTGGACGATTGTTCGAAAGACGGGACGCGCGAGCTCTATCCGCAGTTGCAGCAGAAATTTCCCAATGCGCGCTTCAAGATCCACATGCAGGAGAAAAACCAGGGCAAAGGTGCCGCGCTTCGCAAGGGCTTCGAACTCGCGGAAGGCGATCTGATTCTGATACAGGATGCGGATCTGGAGTATGACCCGCAGGATTATCCGAAGCTGCTCCAGCCGGTGCTCGACGGCAAGGCTGACGTCGTCTACGGCTCGCGCTTTGTCGGCAGCGATGCGCACCGTGTGCTGTACTACTGGCACTCAGTGGGCAATCGCTTCCTGACGTGGATGTCGAACATGTTCACCAATCTCAACCTGACGGACATGGAAACGTGCTACAAGCTCTTCAAAGCCGAGGTTATCAAGCCACTGAAGCTCAAGAGTGATCGGTTTGGCTTTGAGCCGGAAGTGACGGCAAAGATCGCGCGCGGTCGCTGGCGGATTTACGAAGTCGGCATCAGCTATGCGGGCCGAACGTATGAGGAAGGGAAGAAGATCACCTGGAAAGATGGCGTGAAGGCGATTTTGTGTATTGTGCGGTATCGGTTTTTTGATTGATGGGGGTGGGGGGGTGGCGCGGTGCGTGAAGTGGAGGGGTGAAGAGCGTTGAC
>JBFWWY010000492.1:0-3165 GCA_050245935.1 Phycisphaerae bacterium
GGTCGCGACCAGGTCCGCAGTAATGGCGGCGTACGTCTCCGCTCGCCATTGGAACCTCTTATTCGCACTATTGCAGGCATATACGCGTCCATCATCGCTCGCGACGTAGAGATAATCGCGAAAGATCGCAGGCGTCGAAGTAATCGGACCTTCCGTCAGGACCGCCCAGTCCTCGAATAGGTCCGATACGCCAAAGGCGTAGAACCGACGGTCGATTCCGCCGCAGAAAACGCGATTTCCGTCCGATGCTCCGGCACTGCCGCCGGGAAAGTCGAGTTTCTTCCGTGCAACGGGGTCGCCGAACAACTTGTCGAGAACAAAAATCTCCGAAGGCGTGACGAAAACCGACTTGCCGTCGGCATGGCACGGACGCGGAACGGGGTATCCCGCCCGGGTGATCCGCTGCAGCCACCGGACAGCCCCGGTGGGCGCGTGAATCGCGTAGGCGTAACCGTCATTTGTGCAGACGTAAATCTGATCGTCGACGAGGTAGGCCCGATCGACCACCTGCCCGGGGCTCAGGTCAACCTGAAGTTGCCAGTATTTGACCAGCTTCGCATCACCGAGTTGCTCGCGCGGAAGATAGTCCTCGTCAGCTCGTGCCCCGGCGCTCAATAGGCTGACCAGCAGACCCAGACAAATGGCTGTGTTTTTCATCATTCCGGCCCTTCGCGAAAACGGGCGGTTCCATCCGCCGACACGACAGGATTGTAGTCCGCACGCGCGAAGGTAGTCTGCGCGGCGCGGGTCGTCAACAAAGAAATTCTCCTAGCTTGCAAGTGTGCCTCGCGAAGTCTATTCTTCGCATCGGAGACGGAAAGTGGCGCATTCGCGCGGAAACCAGCGGGAGCAAGGCGGCTCCCTTCAACGCCTGTTAAGGACGAAGGAGAACGGAACAATGTCAAGGCTCGGCAAGGTCGGCGGATTTGGACTCGTATCAGTATTCTTGATTGCAACGGGATGTCAGGATCCCAAGGAGCCGCAGATTCTCGGCTTGCAGGATCAGAACGCCGAGCTCGCGCGCGAAAACGAGGACATCAAATCGCAGTTGCAGTATGCGTACAATGAGCGCGATGCCGCCCGCGCGGAACGCGACGCGGCCCGCGGGCGCACCAACGAGTTGCAGAGCCTGCTGGACGAGTGCCGTCGACGCATTTCTGATCAGCCGTTTGAGAAAATTCAGAACACCAGCAATCTCACGCAGGCACCGCCGCAGGATGGCGTGTGGATGAGCAGCGGCAACGTCGCGATGGTGACGCTCTCACAAGACATTCTGTTTGATTCCGGTCAGGCAAAGTTGAAAGGCAATGCCAAGGATACGGTTCGTCAGATCGCCAGTGACTTGCGCGGCCAGTATGCGGGCCGCAAGATTCTGGTCATTGGCCACACCGATACCGATCCGATTCGCAAGACCAAGAATCTGTGGGAAGACAACCTCGACCTCAGTGCCAATCGCGCGATGGCGGTTGTGCGCGAACTGTACGACGCCGGAATCCCCAAGAAGGATCTGTATGCGGCCGGGCAAGGCGAGTGGAATCCGCGTGAGGAAGGGGGACGTGATTCCAAGAAAGCAAATCGACGCGTGGAGATTGTTGCGATCGCAGGATAACGCGCAGCATCACGCCGAGTTTCCGACGAATGAAAAAACCGCCGTCAGCAGGACGGCGGTTTTTGTTTGAGTAGGGTTCGGCAGATTGATGTTTCAATCATGCACTGCCCGATCACACATGCCCGAGCGCCATGCGCAAACGCGCACTATTTTTCTTCTTCGCCTTCAAAAAGGAACTCGACACCCACCAGATAGCCGACGTTCGCGCGCGTGCAGTGACGAACGACCGCGTGCACATAGCAGGACAGTTCCGGTTGATGAAGCGCCAGCGAAATGCGCGTACTCGTCGCGATCGGCCGACGGCAGCGCATGGCCAGGCCGTTCTCGCTGAGGTTATGCAATGTGGCGAGTACATGACGCTCGCCATACGAATCGTCCGGCAGCCAGACCTCCACGGTACCCGCGAACGGCCAGCGATCCGCCTTGCGAACGCCGCGCGCATCCGGTGCATCCTGCGGTTTTCGCGCCTCGATTAACTCCCGAATCGCGTTCGGCGTCATTTTTACAATTTGTTCTGCGTCCACAGCCGGCCTCCTCCAGTAGCGGTTACATCGCGCGCCCAAACGCGCGGAAAAACCAAACTGGAATCGGCGGTTCCGTCGCAGCGGTTGAATAGTGCGCGACTCGATTCCTGCAGGTGCCCGTTAGCGGACCTGACCTGTTTCGTGACCTCCGATCGGACACCTCGGACCGACGTTTCGACTTCTCGAAGTGGGCATCTTTTCGGACATCGACCAATTCTCCCGGGCGAATCATGTCGTATTGATCGCGCAGACATTGCCGGTCGATATCGCCTGCAACAACAACCCGCGTGCTTGCGTTTCGGTGCGGCCGGATCCTCTTCAGTCCATCTTTCATGGAAGACAGGATGCTGCACCGAATCTCCGCTCGCACAGGCGGTGGGGAGGCGAGAATGAAGGCCGGATGGTTGATCTTATTTTTTGCAGCCGTGGCAACGATCGGCTGCATCCCCGGTGATCTGTTGTCCCTCGACAGCCCGGGAAACATCGTCATTGGCGCATCGGTCGGACAAGCCGGGACGGACGGCAATTCGAAACTGCTCAACGGAAGTCTGGCACGCGCTGATGACTACACGCTCTTCGAGGTCAGCGGCGTCCCCGCAGGGCGGTCCGTGCGGATTGAAACCACCAGCTTGTCCGCGCCGGGAAGTCTCTTCACGATTGCACTGTTCGACGAGAACATGAACCTGCTGCGTCGCGGATCCATCGCATTCAATGTCGCGATGCGTCATACGCTCTACGCAGATAGTGAGACACTCTTCGTCGGCGTCGCAGGTGCGAACACCTTCGCGCGCGGATCATTCCAGCTCCGTGTCGTGGAAGAGGACGATTTCGGCGCACCGGCACCTGCGACGCAGCGCGTCCTGCTGAACTTTGCCGCTACGCGCAGTGTTCGCGTGCAGTCCCGAACGCCGTTCGACATGCCCGCATTTCACGGGAGTATCCTCGGTGCCGCATTCGCGCCGAGTACCGAAATGATCAAACAGATGATTGTCGACCGCATTCGCGCCGATTATCTCGGCTACAACGTCGAGA
>JBFWWY010000493.1:0-3164 GCA_050245935.1 Phycisphaerae bacterium
GTCTGCTCTTCGAGTTCCGCGCGACTAGATGCCAGCAAGTTTGTCACGCGCCACTCCTACGCACACACGTTGGTCTGCGGAAGTCGCCGCCGGGGTATTGGTCGTTGCCCTTGAGGGCGATGCGGTTGGCCTTGTTCTTTTTGAGGAAGAGCTTGACGTCTTCGATGTCGGCCGCGCCGTCGTTGTTCTCGTCCTTCACGTGGTCGACGATGACGGCGATGGCCTTGGGCTTCTTGCGATGGCCGTTGCCCGCGTTGTATTCGTCGAAGAGGGTCATCTGCCCGGCGAGCGGCGAGCCGTCGTAGCTGGTGCAGATGAGCCGCTTGAGCCCGAGCATGTTGAAGTTGGCGGCGAAGTACTTGAAGAAGTTGCTCTCGAACGGGTCGTCGCAGTTGCAGTAGACGATCTTGTTGCGGAAGGTGTCGGGTTCGTACTCGAGGTAGGCTTCGACTTCCTTCTGGATGTCGACGTACTGCGTGTAGAACTCATCCTGCTTGGCCTTCTTCGCGGCGCTGAGGCTGCGGTTGAGTGCCTTTTCCTTCCGCGCAGGAGTCGCCGGTCTCGTTGTCGCTTTCGGCTTGTTCGGCATACGGACAAACTACCGGACAAACGCCGAACGTGCAACGGGAAACGGCTCGCGCCCATCTCGAAGTCGACCAGTGCAATTGTGCGCTCGTTGCGCAACGAACAGCTTTGTCGCCGGAATCAGTTGCGCTTTCGCCACCTTTCTCTGCATTTTCTCTCAGCTCATCAGCATAAACTTTCCGTTCATCATTATTTTCTCCGTGCGGATTCACGGAAGGATTGACTTGCAACAGGCGAGCGCCGCGTCATCCGTCGATGACACGGCGCTCCGCACGCCTGCCGAACGTAGCCGCAATGCGTTCGGCGGCATCCTCTCGTGAACGTCTTCGGTGTTACTTGCGGCGGCGCGTCAGCAATGCAGCCAGACCGAGCAGCGCAAGGCTGGTCGGCTCCGGGACGACCGCGATGTCGCGGAAGGTGCCGGTGACGCCGCTGACCGCGCCGGCGAGCGCTGCCGCACCGGTGCCGAGATCGACGGTGTAAAGCGAGTTCGCGGTAAGGCCGCCGGTGCCGAGTTTGTTGCCGACGAGATACGCGACACCGCTCTGACCGGAGATGTCAAAGCCGGTGAAGCCGGCGGAGCTGACGATGTCGAAGCCGAGGCTGCCGACGGTCTGTAGCGTGCCGTTGTTCGCAGGCGTCTGCGTGACAAGCACGTCATTAAGCGCGTCGATGTCGTAGAGTGTCGTGCTGGTGGCACCCGCAAAGCTGTTGGTATATCCGGCGTTCACAATCGCGGGGTTGTCGCCGAAGTTGACATCTCCCGCGCTGAAGGCGAGCGTGCCGTCGGTCAGAAACGTGCCGTCGATCGGGTTGGCGCGAAGGTTGTTGTCGTTCGTATCGAGAACGCGAATGCGGTCCACCGTCGGGTTGAAATCGATCGACTTCAACGAACCCGTCAGTGGCAACGCCGAAGCAATCTGCGTGGATGTTCCGGTCATCGGGTTGATGACGAAAATGTTGTTCTGATTGCTCAGTGCATACAGTTCGCCGGTGGCGGGGCGGACGTCGATGCTGACGAGAAACTGTCCCCCGACGCTGAAGCCGGGGAGACTTGCAGTGTTGGTAACGGTGCGTGTTTCGCTGTCGAATGTTACAAGCTGCTGAAGATTGGTCAGGCCGTAGATCGCTTCGGCGGAGGCTGGAGTCGCGCAAATCGCCATGGCGCTACAGGCGGCGGACGTCAATAAAAATCGTTTCATCAAAAAATCCCCTCAGAGCGTAAAAACAACGGCCCTGGCGAATTAAGACCGCGACATTCGCGGTATCTCTTGGTCGGCAGGGTCCGTAACTGTTAAAAAACCGGAGCTAGGGAGATACGCTCGGCCCATAACCGCGGATGCAAAATGCGTTGCAGATGCCGGGGAAAGGATTGGAAATCGCAACGGTGAATCCATTCGAAATAACGGCTCTGTCATGTCTTCGTCACGCAGTAGTAATCAGCCCGCTACCGCGAGTTTCAATTCTCATTTATTTCGTATGTCCGAATGAATATCATGGAGCCACTGATAAAGGAGTGAGAGCATGAAGGGATTGGTTTTGTGCAGCGTGGCCGGGCTTTTCGTGATGTCGGCGAGGGCAGGCACAAGTACATTCGTCAACACATTCGAAAAAGGCATCAACGTCGGCGGCTGGAGCTATTTCGGCGACCCGAACAACCCTGTCGAAGTCATCGAAATCAGCGGCGGCAATCCGGGTGCGTTTCTGCACAGCACCTGCACGGGCCTGAACTGCCTCGACACCTTTGCGCCCCGCCCGCGTACGCAACTCGGTACGTCGTCACCATTCACTGGCGACTATCGCGCCCGCAATGTGCTTTCGGTCGGGATCGATCTCATACTGTTCGATGTCGATTTTTCGGCGGGCGGGCGACCGCTCAGCGTGATCCTGCATTCCGACGCGGGCACGACCGACCCCGGCGACGACGTCGAGGTATACATGGTCGGCGCGACGGACATTCCCGAAGTCGGCGACGGCTGGCGCGCGTTCAATTTCGCGATTCCTTCTCAGGAAACAACCTTGCCCGCCGACTGGCGCGTGCTCTTCGGCAGCGGCGACGACAACGCCGACTGGAACACCGCCATCACCAACGTTTCGCAGCTTGCGTTCTTCTACGGCGATCCCGAATTCTTCTTCATCTTCCAGCAATGGGAGCCGGGCCTCGACAATCCGCGCATCGTGGAGGAGCTTGCCAATCTGCTCGGCGATCTGAATTGCGACGGAACCGTCAGCGTCGGCGATATCGGCGCGTTCGTTCTCGCACTCACCGACCCCGCCGGCTATGCCGCGATGTTCCCGGATTGCGATATCAATCTCGCGGACATCAATGATGACGGCATTGTAAGTGTCGGGGATATCGGCGGATTTGTCGCGCTGCTGACGGGCAGCTAACGCGGGAGTGGCAAAAAATAAAATACCCGCGCGCTAAGGTAGCCTCGCGCGGGCAAGTTTCTATCGGGCATCTGCAACTCGGCGTCCGGGGTCGAGTAGCGGTCATTACGGGAGACCACGGTGATTGTGTCAAAACCAGCGCCCGTGTCTTCCGCATGAATCACGTGTCGGACGGCGCGCCTTGACGG
>JBFWWY010000494.1:0-3156 GCA_050245935.1 Phycisphaerae bacterium
CTGCCCGGTATCGCAATCGGTTTTTTGCTCACCCACGCGCGCAGCGGACCGACCATGCTGCTTGGTGCCGCCCTCGTCGGCATCCTCACAACCGCACTCGTGGAATGGCTGCATCGGCGCGGCGAGGTCGATACGGGGGCGTCGATGGGAGTGATATTTACCATCCTCTTTGCGATCGGCATCATCATTATTCGCTTCACCGCCGACGCGGTTGACCTAGATCCCGGCTGTGTGCTGTACGGTGCTTTGGAATACGCGCCCTTCAAGCGCACCCGCCTCCTCGGGTTGGATTTGCCCAGTGCCGCGGTGAATGCTGGCGGCGTGCTCGTGTGCATTGCGGTTTTTGTCAGCGTCTTTTTCAAAGAACTCAAGATCACCACCTTTGACCCTGCGCTCGCGACAACGCTCGGCTTCCATGCCCAGCGCATGCACTATGCCTTGATGTCTTTGGTTGCCGTCGCGACAGTCGCCGCATTTGAAAGTGTCGGCAGCATTCTGGTGATCGCGATGTTGATTGTTCCGGCGGCCGCTGCCCATCTTTTGACCGAGAAGCTCGGGATGATGCTTATTCTCAGCGCGGCTCTCGCGCTGTTTGCGACAATCGCGGGGCATTTCCTCGCCGTGATCTTCCCGAATCTCATCGGATATCCGAAATACGACACGAATATCGCGGGCATGATGAGCGTTTCGGCCGGTGCAATCTTTCTTTGCGCTTTTCTGTTTTCGCCGCGACACGGCCTGATCGTCCGCGCGCTGCGGAACAGACGTTTAACAGGCCGCATCGTGGGTGAGGATATTCTGCTGTTTCTCAAACGCACCCCCGCGCTCGCCGGAAATCCCGAACCCGGTCGCTCGCTGCCCGACGTTCATCAATACGTGCAACACGTTGCCGGTATCAGCCCGCGGCGCAGTCGTGCGTTGCTGTCGGCGCTGGAGCGTCGGGGTGTCGTCAGCCGCGAAGGAAATACCATCCGCCTGACTCTTCGCGGCCGGCAGACCGCCAGCGATTTGCTCCGCAAACATCGGCTGTGGGAAACATATCTCGATCGGAATCTGGCGATTCCCAGCGATCACGTGCATGATCCTGCGGACCGGCTGGAACACATCACGGACCATGACTTTTCCGAGCGTCTCGCGTCGGATCTCGATCACCCCGTACGCGATCCGCAGGGCAAGCCCATCAATCCGTCCGACATGTAGGTTCAGGAACTCGTCGTTGCGAAGGTCGAAGCGGAGGAGATCGCGGAGTCTGCGATACCCTGCGCGCGGACCATCCCCAGCGCAGCACGGGCGACCGGCAGACTCGCGAGCGCGCCGGCAAACCAGCTTTGTAGCACTTTGTCCGTTAGTCGCTCCTGGTTCGCCAGATGAAACTCGACAATATTCAAGCCTCGCGAGATTGGATCGAGAGTCATCGGGTCGGATGAGGCTACATTTGCGCCATCGCTGCCGCGCTCCACGTGGGCATACATCAGGATCGCGGTCAGGTCGAGGATATGCTGATGAATGCCGGAAATGATCGGAAGCCGCCCACCCGTCGGCAAATGTTGCCACAACCGTGAGCGAAAGTATCGCTTCAGCAGCGCGTTCGCATCGGGAGCGATCAGGGGTACCGTGTTCCTCGAAAAAACACCGCCGATATGCACGTTTCGGGCGAGAATGCGGCTTGCATAGCTCCCGCGCATCTGCGTGACCGACAGCAGTTTCGGAATCAGCGTAAATCGCTTCAACAATCCCAGGTCATTGGGGTCCGCGAGATCAGGATAAAGTGTCGCGGCGAATAGCATCCGTGCGGGCATCGGCGCTAGCGCCGGCGACTCATCCGGCTTCCACCCGTGCTCCCGCCGTGCCGGAACAGTCCCAGCGCTGTTGAGCCGCGAGCAGAATTCGTCCGGCTCACAGTTCCCCGCGAATTCCAGCAGATCCAGACACCAGGCAAAGCACTGCATCACCGATACCGCGTTCTGCGGATCGAAAAAATCGCCGAGATGCGCAATCAGTTTTTCGCCGACCTCCACCGGCATGTCGATATCTGGCGACAACTTTATCTTCTGTTGCGTAGCACGATTGCCCGCCGGTTGCCGGATCACACGGTCGATTTCCTTTTGCTGGGCCGAAAGCGCGGGACCGGAATGGCGCTGCACGGCTTTGCAACCGTAGTTCAGCGATACCCGCTGCCTCGTTGGCGTCGTCACCGGCAGATAAGGGAACTGCTTGCACATATGCGGCTTCGCGTCCAGCCCCAGCTTGCTGTGCACCAGGCATCGGTTGTCGTCATCCAGAAATATGCAGCGATTCCCGCTCGACTTCGTCAATTCGAGCGTGATATTGCCGTTCCGTTTCACTTTGCGATAAAGCTTCTTTTCGCGCAGCGCGACAGATTCCGCCCCCCAGTCGATCGCATCATACCGTGCAGCGTCCTCCGCCGAAATCACGGTCGCCCAAGGTTGATCGCAACACCAACCACAGCTGGAACACGCAAACGCGGCGTGCGGATCGAGAACCTGTAACTGCATGAACCTACCTCGAAGCATGGTTGCCGGATCAGGAGCGGTCGCGAATGCATATATGCCCAACGGGTCGCACTCCACGCGCCATCTCTCCCTTTCGGTTGCTGACAGGACCCAGTTTGAACGATGCACCAGCGATTACGACCGATCTGCCCGTCAGAGGAACCGCCAGCGGCACGACGCGCAATCGCCGCGCCGCCGGAGAGCATGCTCTGTGGATTTTCCCGCCGCACCAACGTGCGATAACCAACTGAATATGCTGTCGAACCAAGTCGAAGGAGAAAAATTTTCCGCGGCATTCTGACTGTGCGTTCCCCTTCATGATGCCAATCGGAAATCGCGATTCATAAATTATGAGAACAATGAAGGTCGCGGATGCGCCCTCCGAAGCATCCATGAAATTCGACCAAAGATCTGATTGCTTTCACGCTGCCCCGAGCGCTAGGATGAGCGTAAATTCGAGCATTCCTAAGAGGAGGGCGGGGTATGAAAAAGGCGCGGTGTTACGCAATTACAGTCACGGTCCTGGCGTTCGTTACGACTTCGGCGAGCGCGGATATCTTCGGATTCACACGGATTACCGGCAACAGCAACTATGATGTCGGCAATCAGCTGTCCGTCGTCGTCCAATGGCTCGGCTCCTCTT
>JBFWWY010000495.1:0-3151 GCA_050245935.1 Phycisphaerae bacterium
ATTGGAAACCGTCGAGCCGGTCGGCAAGCGCATTCTGATTCGCAAGGATGAGGACAAGAAGCGCACCAAAGGCGGCATCGAGCTTCCCGGCAGCATTGAAATCCCAACCATTACGGGTCGGGTTGTTGCGGTATCGTCGCAGATTGACCGCGATGAGGACTATCCGATTCGTCAATACGACCGCGTGCTTTTCAACCCCAAGAACGCGATTCCGGTGGACTTTGAGGGGGACAATCGACTATTTGTCGTGCCCGTCGACGACATTGTCGCAGTCTTCCGCCGTCCGAAATCCGCCGAATAAATCTGGCTTGATTCGCTCACCCTTCTTGTTCGACTTCCAGCGCTCTCTTTCCGGTTTGCGGCAATCTCGAACGGAACCGCAGCCGCACCGTGGAGCATAGCAGATCCCAGAGCATCCGCGGGGCGTCGCGCGAAATGCGCAACGTGCTCGTCGTCGGGTTGTCCCAGGAAATCGGAACTTCTTGAATGGTATAGCCAAGGCGCTTCGCGAGCAGCAGCACTTCGACATCAAACGCAAATCGATCAACGCGCTGGCGCGAAAAGATCGCTTGCGCGGCATCGCGCCGGAACAGTTTGAATCCGCATTGCGTGTCATGGATATCGGGCAACGCCAGCAATCGCGCAAAAATCGGAAACGTGCGGCCGAGCGCCTGACGAAACCGATGTTGCTGACGCACGATCCGCGATGCCGGAAGCCGCCGCGATGCAATGATCACCGCCGCACCTTCGCGCGCGAACGCCGCGAATTTTTCCAACTCGTGGATGCGGGTGGAATTGTCGGCATCCATGAACAAAGTCCAGGCTTTTTGTGCAGCCAGCATCCCGCGGCGCACGGAATAGCCCTTACCGCGATTTCGCTCGTTGACGAGCAGGCGTACTTCTGGGAAGGACCGCTGAATCCGGGCCACGGTGTCATCGGTGCTGCCATCGTCGACAACGACAACTTCAAAGTCGATACGTCGCGATTGCAGCCAGTCGATCACGTCCTCCAGCGTCGCAACGATTGTCGCGGACGCGTTGTAGGCCGGAACGATGACCGAAAGCTGTTCTGGAAAATAAGGCGGTGCTGTCACGGAAGCAGAATACGATCGCAGGAGGAATTCGCAAACCTCGCCGAAGCGTCGGATGCATCAACACTCCTGAGACTCCTCCCCCCATCTACGTCGACTGATTGCAAAAAGGTGTCGCGCACGAACGGTCGGACAATCGTCTATTCGTGAGCTGATTCCTGCGGTTCCAGGAGGAATTTTGCAAGGCCCCAATCGACATGATCGTGACGCTTATCCTGCAGCGGGTCGACTTCCAATCGAAGCCGCGCACTGCCGCCGACAAAGACATCGATATTTGCCGGATCGCGCCGCGACAGTTCGGCACTTTCCCAGGCCAATTCGTTGTCCACATAGACGCGGCAAATTACCCGACCGGGATTGTTGTCATTCACTTCTACGACGGCCTGAAAAAACGTCGCGTTTCGCGGAATGTCATATTCCAGCGTGGCGGGCGCATGAGTGCCCAGGCCCTTCAGGAAATAATGTCCGGAAAGCAACAACGGCCCTCCGGCGACGGAATGATCCAACGCCACCTCACGCCAGCCGTTTCGCATCTGACGTGCCTTCAGGTCGGACAGATATACAGCATCCGTCGGCAACGGCACCGGAACCCGTCGACCCGCAAACCAGATCGCTCCCGCAGTGCCGGCGGCAGTGATCACCGCGATGACCGTGACCCATTGATAAACCACGACGAGCCACCGCCGCGGCACGATGGGATCCATCAACCGTCCGAAGTCGAACGAAAAGTGATTCGCGGCAAACCGGGGCTTGAACATCAGCCAGAGCGCCATACCCAATAGAAGCAGAAGCGGAGCGCCGCCTAGGATTACCTTGATCTGCTCGGTTCCGAGGACGTATACGAGATTCAGCAGGATTACTGTCGAACACACCCAGTACACAGCCTGTCGTGTTGGACTATAAGCGGCCCACAACACCATCAGACCGAGAACGGGAAAGGAATATCGCTCGTGCATTTCTGTCAGAATCGCGAAGAACGCCAATCCAATCAGCGACGCGACCAGCGCGCGTGAATCGGCGCGGGATGAGAACGGCAACCACGCGATCATCGACATGGCAACCAGTCCGAAAGCGAGAATCGAGAGCTTTCGCACTGTCAATGCCAGATACCACGTTTGATCATCGGGAAGTTCCGGTCCGCCTGCGGCAGCGAGTCGGATCAGGGGCGAAGGTGCGACGTTGTCGGGCGCATCCTGCATGCCCAGCAGGAACCAGAGATTGAGCGCTTCGACCGAACACTTCGGATACTGCCCCACGACGTTTTTGTAGCCGCGCTGGTACGCTTTTTCGATTGTCCCCGTTTGCGCGAGCGGCAGCATCACAACCAGCGCCGCGAGTACGCTTCCTGCGAGAAAATCACGCAGGCCCCGCCAGCTCCGGATTCTGTACGCTTCGAACAGAAAAAGCGGAAGAAACGCGAGTGACTGGAGTTTCTGCGCGAGGCTGACGGCCGCGAAAAATCCTGCAAAAGCATGCCGTTGCCGATTCGTCGCAATCAGCGCCGCAAGCACAAACATGGTGTGAATGCTGTCAACCTGCCCCCACAGCGCCGTCACGTACATGACTGCAGGATTGAAAAAGTACATCGTCGCGGCACCCAGCGCCCAGCGCGGCCCCGCGACACGCCGAACTTCGGTAAACAGCAACAACGTGATGCCGATATCCGCCAGAACTGCGGGAAGACGCAGGAACGAGAACAACGCACCGGTATGCGCGAAGGAAGGGTCGACGTTCTTCCACACTTCACCCATCAGCCGCAGAACATAGATGAACAGCGGCGGATAATTCACATCGGAGTTGTCGTAGATACCTGGGAGACCGGTATTGGTGACATGGGACATCCACGATGCAAACCATCGCACGTCCGCTATGTACCCGTCGGCAGTGCTCAGAATCGCCCGCACACCGAGTCCGATGAGAAGGATCAATCCGAGTTGCAGCATTGTCGCGAAGGACGTTCGCGGCGCTACGGGATCGGGGACTACGACAGCAGGAGTCAACTGGAGCGGTTCACGCGCAGCAATGCTTTCCATATATATCCGGCAGAGGAGGTTCCTGGG
>JBFWWY010000496.1:0-3139 GCA_050245935.1 Phycisphaerae bacterium
GAGTTGCCGGAAACGCAAGACACTCGCGTGAAACGCAAATCGAGGAAGCTGCCCTGCCTCCTGACGCGGCACCGAATGGATCGAAAGATCTGCAGTTTTCTGTTCAACCCAGCACTTTCGCACGTTATTCTGAAGGCTTCTTGAGATGATGAAGCGTGACCGAAGGATTCGTACAAGGTTGGAGATTATCGCACCGTGGCATCCGGTCAACTAGAGTTCGACACGCTGCTCCGCTCGCTGCAGATTGAAATTTATCTGCTCGACGACGATGGCAACGTCTTGGCGCGCGACGGCGCGACGGCGACGATCGTGGGCAAGCCGTTTGGACAACTGATTCCGGCGGATGATCGCCCGGCCTGGTACTCCTCTTGGCGCGCCATCCACACTGAACTTGAGGAATCCTGTTTTGAGTTCGCCGACGTGGATCAGCGAGGTCCGCGTACAAAACGGGCCCGACTATTTCGCGGCGATTCGGTCCCCTTTGTCGTCATTGTCGAAGACATCACGCGCGAAAAAGAAATCGCCGCTTCGCTGCAGCGATACGAGACCATTTTTGACCGCGCGGCGTGGGGGATTGCGGTTGCGGTCGGCGACAACGCCACACTCGACTTTGTCAATCCGTTGTTCGCCGAGATGCACGGCTACTCCGTCGAGCAGCTTGCGGGCACGGCGATTGACAAAATTTTCCCACCCGAGCATCGGCAGGAAATTGACTCCCATCGGCTGCAAGTACACGAATCCGGACATGCGTCTTTTGAGACCTGGCATCTCCGTCGCGATGGATCGAAATTCCCGGTGCGGGTCAATGCCTCGACCGTCGTGGACCCGCAGGGTCGCGTGCAGTTTCGCGCGGCGCTGGTGCAGGACATTTCGAGCGAACATCAAGCCGCCGAAGAGTTGCGTTTTACGAACATGATTCTGAAAACACAGCAGGAGTTGTCGCCGGACGGAATTCTGGTCGTCGATGATCGCGGCAGTGTGATTTCCTATAACGCGCGGTTCGTGGAAATGTGGCGAATTCCGGCGGTGATCATCGCAGGCGGGCGCGATCACGACGCGTTGCAGTACGTGCTCGATACGGTTGAAGACCCGGCGGAGTTTGAGAAACGGGTCAAGCACCTGTATGCGCATCCTGAGAAAACATCTTTCGAAACGATCCGCTTGCGCGACGGCCGAATCTTCGACCGACATTCCGCGGCAATGGCGGGCGCCAATGGACGGCGCTACGGGCGCGTCTGGTTTTTCCGCGATGTCACCGAACAGCGCCGATCCGAACATGCCATCCGGGAAAGCGAGGAGCGGCTCGCGCGGGTCATCGAATCGGCGATGGACGCGATTGTGGTGATTGATGAACAGCGGCGCATTCGCGTCTTCAATGCTGCCGCGGAGGCGATCTTCGGTGCCTCCTCGTCAGATGTCAGCGGCCAGCCGATTGACCGGTTTCTTTCGGCGTCGTTCCGGGATTTGCTGCAGGATTGCCTGGACGCGTTTTCGCGCCGCGGGACGCAAAACCGATATATGTGGCTGCCGACCGGACTCCGCGCGGTCCGCAGTGATGGAGACGAGTTCGCAGTGGAAGCGACGATCTCCGCAGTGGAATCGCAATCGCAGCGACTGCTGACGATTATTCTCCGCGACGTCAACGAGCGGGTCTGTGCCGCGAATGAGATCCGGTCCTTGCAGCGCGAGAATGTCCTGCTCAAAGAGTCGCTGGCGGCCCGCAGCGAGTTCGCGGAGATCATCGGAACTTCGGCGGGCATCCGGCGGGTAATCGGTGCGATCCGGCAGGTCGCGCCCACCGAGGCAAGCGTGCTGATCACCGGCGAGACCGGCACCGGCAAAGGCCTGATCGCTCAGGCGATTCACCGCGCGAGTCCCCACGCCGAGAAGGTTTTCGTCACGGTGAACTGCGCCGCGTTGCCCGAGACGCTGATCGAGAGCGAATTGTTCGGACACGAACAAGGCGCGTTTACGGGAGCGATGACTCGGAAGATCGGCCGATTCGAAGCAGCCGACGGCGGTACCATTTTCCTCGATGAGATTGGTGATCTGCCGCTGCCGCTACAGGGAAAGCTGCTTCGCGTGTTACAGGATGGAGAGTTTGAACGAATCGGCGGAATCGAAACCCTGCACGTCAAGGTTCGCGTGGTCGCTGCGACCAATCGGGACTTGCAGTCATTGATTGCGACCGGCCAGTTTCGCGCCGATCTTTTCTATCGGCTGAACGTGTTTCCCATCGAAGTTCCTCCATTGCGGGAAAGGCTCAGCGATATCGAGCCGCTCGCGCGCGCCTTTATCCAGCGCTACGCCACGCGGATGGGCAAAGCGATCACAGCCATTCCGCCGAACGTCCTTGAGGCATTGCGGGCCTACGCGTGGCCGGGAAATATTCGCGAGTTGCAGAATATTCTGGAACGCGCGGTGATTCTCACGCAGGATGGGCAGTTGCTTCTGGATCAGGGCTTGCCGTCCGTTTCCGCGCCCGCCGCTCCGGATGAAACACTGGCGCTTCTTGACATGGAGCGCGAGCATATTCTGAAAGTACTGCGATTGACGGGCGGTCGTGTCAGCGGCGCGCGCGGCGCCGCAAAGCTGCTCGATATCAAGCCGACAACCTTGGAATCGCGCATGAAAAAGCTCGGCATTGAGCGCGCCAACCTGTAAACGCGCGCTTTTCGTTTCAGTCGAAGTTGACGAACGAGCGAATCAAAGTCAGAATTCCGCGGTCCGGGTTTCGACTGCGGGAATTTTCGTCGTATTGCGCGACTGGGTCTAACGCATGGAGGCACACAAATGCGAAAGGGATTTCGCTATCGTAAACCGTTCGCCCTTGGTATGACGGGTTCACTTTTTCTCCTGCCTGGAAATTGCGACTTAGGCACGTTTTCCGCCACACAGACGGTTACGCTCGATGCGCGGGAGGCGATCACACAGCTTCTCGTAAATGCCATCGTCGGACCGGTTCAATCGCTGATTACAAACGGCGTCAATAATCTCTTCGATCAGATCGAAGGCGAAGAGGCATAGCGCCTTTCTTAACACGAACTCGACGATAAACGGATACTTTCGCCGTTTGGCCGTCTGACAGATGGCGTCGTTGCACTCGTTCTCAATTTTCTCCGCGAGGTGACACGATGAA
>JBFWWY010000497.1:0-3137 GCA_050245935.1 Phycisphaerae bacterium
CGATACGCCGGCAGGGCACCCGATTCACCGTAAACTTTAAGGGCCCGATTAGTTCGTCAGCAACGCGACAAACGCGCCGATATCGCCGACGGATACGAGCGTATCCTGATTGATATCCCCATTCAGAACGTCGCAAGTCGGGAATTGCAGTGCGTATCCGGCGGGATCCGTGAGTGCAAGTACAAAGGGTCCGATGTCGCCGACGGACACGACGCCGTCGCAATTCATATCGCCGAGCAGCGCCGGCATCGAGTAGGAAATCAGCAAGCGCGGTCGGAAAAGCGGTGTTCCCGATTCCCGCGAATCAATTCGCTTGGTCGTGCCGAGGATCAATTCATTTCCGCGAAGACACCAGCCGAAATTCTGCTCCGGCGAATCAAGCCACAGTTGAACGTCGGCCACCATCCCGGGCGTGGAGGCAATGTTAATGAACGAACCGGCCGCGCCGGCGTTGCCGCTCCCGCTGACTGTGTTGACAAAATCACCCCCGGGCGTCGTCCAGTATTCCGTGGGATAGAATTTGTAAAGCCACGTGCAATCCCCGACGGTCGCGTCCGATCCGGTGCCGCCTTGGCCGTTGGCCATGCTCGTGGCTTCTCCCCAATCACTCAGCAACCGATGCAGATTCACCGGATAGGTCGCCGCATTGGTGCGGGAAATGTGCAGCGTCAGCGATACCGAATCGATCTGCGCATTCGCCGGGATATTGCCCGCGATCTCAAATCGCATGACCGCGCGTCGCAAAAATGCGCCCATGGTCATACCGAAAAAGCAGGAGACACCCCTCGCGTTGCTGAAAGGCAGTTGTTCGCCGCCACTCACCGGCGGCGCTTCATAAAGCGTGTTGTCTTTGCTCGGATTCAGAATGATCTGCTCTCCCCCGATTGCGAGCGGTCCGGAGAGGAAGATCGCGGCAGCGACTGCGGTCGTTCGTTTCAACTTGCGCATAAGCGGATAGACCTTACTTTTCTGACTGCTCTCTGATGCTTCGTCTCAGCGCAGGACGATGCAAAAGAGTCCCAACACAAATTTGATCATACCTGATCCTGCCATTCGATTGCATCCCTTTGCGGAAAACTTCAACAAGTGAGGTCTCGGTTCGTATGGGAGTGGAAGAACCGCTTCTACCGCACCAAGTGCATGGGGCCTCGACAATTTCCAACCATTTTCGCTTCGCGTTTTCAAGGCACCCGATATTATTGGGCTTCGACAAAACGGAGGTTGTCGATCATGCAGGATATCTGGGGATACGCCGCCATCGGCCTATCGGCTGTGGCAATGCTTTTTCTGGTTTTCGTTCGCGTACGCCGACGAGTGGGGCGCCATCTTTGCCCCGGTCCGCGTATCCCTTGGCACCGTCGACTTCGACCGCACCGGTTCTACTTTCGATTTCCCTGCGGTTATGAACTCTCCGGACAACCCGAAAGCAAACTCGGTTTTGTTCGATGTCCGGAGTGCGGACGCCGCTCTCGTCCGTCCCAGCGACTGCATTCTGTTCGCTATTGGCGACCGCTTTCGTTCAGCTTGACGTTTGGTTTCGCGGCGATCATTTGCATAGCGATCCCGGCCCGCAGCACGGGCAATCTGCTGGCATCGCTCCCCACGCCGGTGCTGATCGGCATCGAATGGACCTTGGGCACAGGGCAGCCCCGAGTCTGTCGACGCGAGTTGGATGCGCGTCTCTATGCCGGCAGGATCAAGGGAGGCGTTGCCGAGTGGTACGCACGCGTGCTGGTGCGGGACTTATTCGACGATGAAATCAAGGGAAACGCCGATCGGGCAGAATGGCATCTTGATCAGCTTTGGCCCGACTCACACAGGGCCCTGGAAGCAACCGTGGTTTCCGACGATCGACAGGCGCGAATGATTGCTGCAAGCATTCTCAGGCGTCATTGCTTTTCAGATCCTTCTGACGGGTTGCTTCGCGCGTGTATCGAGGATCTCCGCCATGACCTGCGCAATGTCAATTTTCTCACGTTGTACAACGCACAGGATGCTGCAAATTATCTGGACCGTTATCCCGATCGGATCGAGTCGATGATTGCAGATGCACTGGAATCCGACGATCTCCAGCAGCGAATCGCTGTCGCCGCGATTGCGGGAAAGGCCGGCTTCTTCCGGCTCGCCGAGCGCGCGGTCCCGATTTTAACGGAACAGCTTCGCGCGGATAACGTCAGCGGAAACGCGACCATGTCGGCACCCGGACTCATACGATTCGGCATCATGGCGTTGCCGTACTTGCATGAAGCCTGTAACAGCGACGATCCGCAGGAACGGTCTCTTGCGCTATTTATCCGCGATCAGATCCGACATCCGCATTTGAGCCCACTTCGTCTTCACAATCCGCCGCCGCGGATTACGCCGCGGACCTATGATCTGGGGCAGCTTACGGTTGCGGACAGCATCCGTGGATTCTGGCAGCAATAATCATCAGTGGCGCATCAGGCCGGCACAATGCAGTTCGGACTCTCGTTTCGTGCGTTGTTCACCAGTGTGGAGACGGGAAACGCTTCGAGGGCGTCGTCCGGAAACGGTTTGAGCAACGCCTGTACCTCCTCGGGATCATTCGAGCCGAGCCATCGCTCGCGGTCAGTAGTATTCACGATGACCGGCATGCGATCATGGAGCGGCTTCATCACGGCGTTCGGAGACGTTGTCAGAATGGTGAAGCTGTGAATGAGCTCACCCTCGGATGATGTCCATTCCTCCCACAATCCCGCAAACGTAAGCAGTCGCTTCGACTTTGCGCGAATGAAGTACGGAATCTTCGCGGTTTTGGCATGCCCAGCCGAGGGCTTCTGCCACTCGTAAAAGCCGGAAGTCGGCACCAGACAGCGGCGTCGGCGAAAAGCCGCCCGAAACGAGGGCTTGTCGGCGACGGTTTCTGCGCGTGCATTGATCAATCGGGCACCGATCGACGCGTCTTTCGCCCAGCTTGGAATGAGGCCCCAGCGCATGGGTATGCAACCCATTGCACGCATACCCTCCGAGGTCGCATTCGAATCGCCGGGACGCGTCAACTCCTGAGGTGTCGACAGATTGTTGGCGAGGACCAGCGATTTCTGCGTCGGCGCAATATTGAAACGCGGCATGAAAGGACCGACTTCGCGAAAAAAGACGCCGAACTCGTTGGCGAA
>JBFWWY010000498.1:0-3132 GCA_050245935.1 Phycisphaerae bacterium
CTCGGTGCCCAGCGCGGGCTGTAAACTGCGCTGGCGTACGGCGGCGTGCGCATCACCGAGCAGATGAAGCGGCTCGACGACGGGGCCGAGATTCTCGTCGGCACGCCGGGCCGCATCATGGACTTGCAGGGTCGTCGGCTGGTGAAATTCGACAAGATCACCCACGTCGTGCTCGACGAAGTCGATCGCATGCTGGACATCGGGTTCCGCGACGATATCCGGAAAATTCTCCGGTCGATTCAGCACAAACATCAAACGATCTTTGTCTCCGCGACCATCAGCGATGAAATCCGCAAGCTCGCGAAGTCGTTCATGCACGAGCCGATCGAAATCAATGTTTCGCAGGATGAGCTGACGGTCGACAAGATCAATCACGGTTATGTCACGGTTGACCGTCAGGACAAGATGTCCACGCTGCTGCGCTTCATGAAAGAAGCCAACCCGACGCTCGCGATCGTCTTCACGAACATGAAAGTGACCGCGCGCCGCGTCGCGGAGAAGCTCGACCGCGCGGGCATCCGGTGCGTGGAAATTCACGGCGACCTGATGCAGAAAAAGCGCGAAAAGGTGCTCGATCAGTTCCGCAAAGCGCACGTGAAAGTGATGGTCGCGACTGACCTCGCGTCGCGCGGCCTCGACGTCATGGAAATTTCGCACATCGTCAACTACGACATTCCCGAAGATTCCGCGGTATATGTCCATCGCATCGGTCGCACGGCGCGCATGGGCAAGAGTGGTTACGCGGTAACATTTGTCCAGCCGGACGAAGGCAAGCTGCTCACCGAAATCGAGCTGCTGATCAATCGCGAAATCCCGCAATTCGAGGAAGCGTGGGCACCGCCGCGGCAGGCCAAGCCCGAGCCGATCGAGGCTCCCGCGCCCGAAGAAGTGAAGTCGCTGAACTCCGCGCGTTATCTCGAGCCGGTGTCGCGCTGCACCATCCTCGAATCCCACGGCATCAAGCCGCTGAAACGCACACTCGGCAGTCGCTTCCGCACGCCGCGTCGCCGGAAATAATCGGCCGTGCGTTTGCAGGCTGGGGTTATCGGAAGCGCGCACAACATTTTGATTCTGCAACCGACGATCGACTACACTTGGTAGCGAGGCCTTTTCTGATGCGCGACAAGGATGGAGAACTCATGAAGAAGCGATTTGTCTTTCGGTTCGTCGTCGCCGCGGCGTTGACCGTTGTTGCGGCACACGCGGACGTTACGCGGTATGACGGCGAGAGCGTCATTCGAATTCAAGTAGTCGACGATGCTCAACTCGATCAGATTCTGAAACTGACCGACGACGTCTGGTCGCACGAAATTGGCGTCGGACCACTCGATATTCGCGTCAACGAGACACAGCGCGCCACGATCGATGCGATGGGCTGGACCTATTCCGTCATGATCGAGGACATTCAGCAGCAGATCGACGCCAACCGCGCGAGCGTTGCGCTGGGTGCCGGAACCTATGACGATTACATGCCGTATGCAGATGTCATCGCGTACTTGAACGGTCTGGTCTCGTCGCGACCTGATCTCGCACAGATTGAAGTCATCGGACAGTCGCTCGAAGGTCGCGATATGACGGCCATCCGTATCACCGGCCCCGGCGATTCCACCGGCCGGCCCGAAGTGTTTTATCACGGCGGTATCCATTCCCGCGAGTGGATTACGGTTCCCACCGCCATGTATTTCGCCGATCAGTTGGTCAGTCACTACGACACCGACGCACAGATCAAAGACCTCGTCGACCGCTGCATATTTTACGTCATGCCGGTCACGAATCCCGATGGCTACGTCGCTACGTGGAACGGCGAGCGCCTCTGGCGGAAAAATCGTCGCGGAAACGGCAGCAGCATCTACGGCGTCGATCTCAATCGAAATTTTGGCTATGAATGGGGTGGCCCGGGATCCAGCGGCGTGCAGAGTTCGGAGACGTACCGGGGGCCGTCGGCTTTCTCCGAACCGGAGACGCAGGCGATTCGCGATTTTTTCGTTGCGCACCCCAACATCGTCGCCTATAACGACATCCATTCTTATTCCGAGTTGATCCTGTGGCCGTGGGGATATGCCGAGGCCTATACGCCGGACGAAGCGGAATTCGCCCGCATCGGCTTTACCATGCGCGCCATCATCGCCAGCGTCCATGGCCACTTGTACACGGCAGGTCCGATTGGAATCACGTTGTATCTCGCATCGGGTGGCTCCGTTGACTGGGCCTATGGTTCCCAAGGCGTCATGGGCTATTCCTACGAGCTGCGCGATACGGGATCATTTGGTTTCCTGCTGCCGCCGGACCAGATTATTCCTACCTGTGAAGAAATCTTTCCGTCGCTCATCTATTACGCGGAAGAAATGAGCGTTCCGCTCCGCATCGCGTTTCCAAATGGCCGCCCTGATCTCGCTGCGCCGGATCAGCCGGCGACGATTGAGGTTGCGATTATCGACAACGTCGAAATGGTCGATCCGTCGAGTGCCATGCTGTTCGCCCGCACGTCACCCAGCGGCCCATTCGTTGCGTATCCGCTGCTGCCTCTGGGCGGAGAGGATTATCAGGCGACGCTGCCCGGTCGCGGCTGCGGTATGCCGACGGAGTATTACGTCAGCGCTTCCAGCATGAGCGGCGCGACGATCGTGCAACCCGCCGGTGCGCCGGACAACGTCTATACGCTGCCGATCGGCGAGGTCTTTGAGTCGTTCCGCGACGAGTTTGAAAGCGAGAGCGGGTGGACCGTTGTCAGCGACGCCGGCATGACGAGCGGACAGTGGGAACGCGCCGACCCGGTCGGCACGACCAACGGCGGCAATCTCTTCCAGCCGGAAAATGACGTGACGCCGGCGGGAACGGATTGCTTCGTAACCGAAAACGGCAACGTCGGCGGCTCCTACAGCGCCAATGACGTCGACGGCGGTCCGACGATTCTCACGTCGCCGCTCTTCAATCTTGCCGGTATGATCGATCCGCGGATCAGCTACCATCGCTGGGCGGCGAGCTCGGCGGATGACGTGCTTCGCGTCGAAGTGTCCGTCGATGAGGTCGATTGGCTGTTGCTCGAAACGGTGCCGGATGAACGCGCCTGGGGACAGGTCGAGTTTCGCATATTCGACTATCTGCCGAACGCGAACACGATGCGCATTCGCT
>JBFWWY010000499.1:0-3123 GCA_050245935.1 Phycisphaerae bacterium
CGCGCCCAGGCTTGTAAAACCACTCATCCAGCGATTCCACGTTCCATACTGCCAGGTCCGCCTGATACCCGGCAGCAATCGCGCCCGATTGCTTCTCGCGACAAAGCGCAGCCGCCGCATTTGACGTACACGCCGCCAATACCTCTTTCGGCGTCATCCGCAACTGACAACACGCGATGTTCATGACGTAGGGAAGTGACTCGATGTGTGCCGAGCCGGGGTTGTAGTCCGTCGCGAGACCGACCGCGAGCCCCGCTTCGATCAGTCGGCGCGCGTTGCAATGTTCGATGCCGAGGAAGAATGACGTCCCCGGCAACACCATCGCAATCGTCCCTGCGGCTTTCAGTGCTGCCACGCCGGCATCGTCGATGAGCTCGAGGTGATCCGCCGATATCGCCTGCATTTCCCCCGCGAGCGCCGAGGCACCGATCTGCGCCAACTCGTCCGCGTGCATCTTCAGCTCGAACCCTGCTTCTCTCGCGCGCGATAATGCCCGTCGCGCCTGATCGACAGAAAACGCGCCGCGATCGCAGAATACGTCAAAAAACTCCGCCAGCCCCTCGCGCCTGATTTCGGCGAGAAAAACCGGGTCGGTCATCTCGTCGACAAATTCATCCGCGCGGCCGTCAAATTCCTTCGGAACTGCGTGCACACCCATGTACGTGGGCACCAATTCCAAAGGTGTTAATTTCTGTAGTGATTGAGTGGCCCGCAACTGCTTGCGTTCGTCGTCGCGCGTCAGGCCGTAACCGCTCTTGCATTCGACCGTTGTGACGCCGTGGCGAATCATGCGTGCAAGTCGCGGTGCGTTGAGGGATACGAGACTTTCGACGGATTCCGCGCGAACCGCGCTCGTGGTCACGCGAATGCCGCCGCCGGATTCCATGATCGACAGATAACTTTCGCCCGCCACCCGTCGCGCGAACTCCGCTGCCCGATCGCCCGCGAACGGGATGTGCGTATGCGCATCGATCAACCCCGGCGTCACGAGTCGTCCGTCAACGGATTCGACGCGCGCATCGGCGCGCGGCGCATCTTTCGCCGCGCCAAACCAGCGAATGACGCCACCTTCCAGCAGGACAGCCGCGTCGCGCAGCACGTCGTATTCGCGCATCGCGCCCCCGTGCAGCGGCCCCGCCGGAACAACTGCCAGTGCCCCAATCTCGTCGATCAGAATTTTCTCAGCCAACCGGAATATTCCTCAGCATGGCAACGTTGCACCTTGTCACCTTGTCACCTTGTCACCTTGTCACCTTGTCACCTTGTCACCTTGTCACCTTGTCACGCGGCTTCCCACCCCGGCTTCTCAACATCCTTACACGACCGCGCGGTCACCTCGAACAAGGCCGCCTCGTCATCGGTGAATTCCAGCTTGCGTCGTTCCAGCACGATCCGCGCGATCTGAATCGCTTTGTCCGTGCGATACGTCGTGATGCCCTTCTCCGTCAGCCATGCAAACGAAGGGACGAAGCGCGGCACGACATTCTGCGTGAACACGTTCGACGCCACGCCGATGACGCAGCCGGTCGGCAGAATCGTGCCGATCCCCGTTTTCGTGTGATCGCCGATGATCGAACCGAGAAAGTGCAGCCCGGTCTCGACGCCGACGCCGTTGATCAGCGCGCGGATGCTCCCGTACGTGTTCTTTAAGTCGCTCGTGGTTGTGCCCGCGCCGAGATTTACCCACGGGCCGACATAAGAATGCCCGAGAAAACCATCGTGCTGCTTATTGCTGTATCCCCAGAAGACGCTCGCTTCGATTTCTCCGCCGACCTTGCAGACCGGACCGATGCTCGTGTCGCCGCGAATGATTGCATTCGGCCGCACAATCGCGCGTTCGCCGACAAAACACGGCCCTTGCACAACCGCGTTCGGCTCGATCGTCGCGTACTCCGAAATATGGATGGGACCGTCGCTCGCATCCAGCACCGCACCCGGCTTCACCACGGCACCCGCCGCAATATGAATCAGCCCCTCGTTCAGCAGATGAGCACCGCCGTGCACCGTCCCCGCCCGCACGCCGCCGTGCTGCATCTGCCGCCGCAGCTCTTCCGGGTTCGCCGCGATCAGATCCCACGGATACTGGATGAGCCGAATCTGCGGCGGCGGCGGCTCGCTGCGAAACGTTGACGCCCATTCCCCGAATTTCGCGTCGTCGAGAAACGTCAGGCTGGTGATTTTGCTGATGTCCGCTGACGACACACGCGCCGCGACGACCGTGCCGTGGATTGCCCACAGCGATTCCGGCGGTAAATCCGGAAGCGTGTCCGTGATGAGTGCCCGGCTGTTGATCAGCCACCAGTCGTCGTCGTTCGCCGGGGAATCCCCCTCGACGAGATCCGCCGTCACCGTCTTCAACGCATCGCGCACCCACAGCCGCGCGAGTTTGCCGGGCACGTACCGCCGAATGCGGTCGATCAGCCGATCCGTCCCGCACGCGAGCGAAAACGCCGGTCGCAGCCACGTCAGCGGCAACAGCGACCGATACCCCGAATCTTCGAATATCCCGATATTCATAAAGCCCCGGCACTTTCCTGTATTACTTCAGAGCCGCACCGCCTGCCCCGATTCATCGGGGTCCCGGCCCGACGATCAGAGCCGTCCCGACAGCAGTCGGGATGAGGAAGCGCAACGACGGACGATAACAAGAAGGCGCTAAGATTTTTTATTACCTCCGCCGACTTCACCGACAAGTTTAACCGATCAAACCCATCTGTCGCATGGACTACCCAAGGTGCAGCGCAGGATGGGAAAGAGGACGCGACTGGGAACCCCGCGCGTCGCATCTCTCCCCCAATCGCGATAAAATCCGCCCGATGGGTGCACTTCGTCGCGCAAATCGCGTAAAGCTGATTGTCGGGTTGCTGGCCGGAGATGCCGATCTTCTCCCGCGCGCCGCGCAACTGCTGAAAAAACATTACGGCGAAATCGACCTGACCAGCGAAATCTGGCCGTTCACGCAAACGACCTATTACGAACTCACGATGGGAACCGACCTAAAAAGACAATTCGTCGCGTTTCACGAATTAATTGGCCCCGACGAACTCGTGTCGATCAAACGCGACGCGAACGCCATCGAAGAGAAGATCACCGCCGAAGCAATGGCCGTCGTCGCGCGTCCCG
>JBFWWY010000500.1:0-3113 GCA_050245935.1 Phycisphaerae bacterium
CGAAAATCGTCGGCGATCACGGCGGAATTATCGAATGCGAGTCGCAACCACGGCGCACCATTTTTCGCGTGTTGATGCCGATCTATTCGGAGGCCGGCGACAAAACGTCCGGTTGATCGAGGGACATCCCATGCCAAGCGCAAACATACTCGTCGCAGACGATGACGCCGCAATCCGCACCGTTCTCAACCAGGCGCTTTCGCGCGCGGGCTACGATGTCCGTTCAACCAGCAACGCGGCCACGCTGTGGCGCTGGATCAGTCAAGGAGACGGCGATCTTGTCATTACCGACGTCGTCATGCCGGATGAAAATGCGTTCGATCTGCTCCCACGGATCAAGAAGGCAAGGCCGGAACTTCCTGTCGTGGTGATGAGCGCGCAAAACACGTTAATGACCGCGATTCGCGCATCCGAGCGCGGGGCTTACGAATATTTGCCAAAGCCCTTCGATCTCAAAGAACTGATCGCGATCGTCGGAAGAGCACTATCGGAGCCCAAGACTCGTCCCCGATCTTCCGCGCCCCCTCAGGATATTGAAGCTATCCCTCTCGTCGGCCGGTCGCCTGCCATGCAGGACATTTATCGCGTGCTCGCGCGGCTGATGCAGACCGATTTGACGGTCATGATCAATGGCGAGTCGGGCACGGGCAAGGAACTGATCGCGCGGGCGCTGCACGATTACGGCAAACGTCGTAATGGACCATTCATCGCCGTGAATATGGCTGCGATTCCACGTGACCTCATCGAGTCTGACCTGTTCGGCCACGAGAAGGGAGCCTTCACCGGAGCCAATGCGCGCAGTCCCGGCCGATTTGAACAGGCCGAAGGCGGAACGCTTTTTCTGGACGAGATCGGCGACATGCCGATGGAAGCGCAGACCCGGCTTTTGCGCGTGCTTCAACAGGGCGAGTACACGACCGTCGGCGGGCGCACGCCGATCAGGGCCGATGTGCGTATCATCGCTGCCACCAATAAGGATTTGCGCCAACTCATTCAGCAGGGATTGTTTCGTGAAGATTTGTTCTTCCGTCTCAATGTCGTTCCGCTCCGCCTTCCTCCTTTGCGGGAGCGGACGGAGGATATCCCCGACCTGGTCCGGCACTTCTTTGCGCGAATCGAGCGAGAGGGGTTGCAGATGAAGCACATCGATCCGGAAGCATTGGATCGGCTGAAGCGCTATCGCTGGCCCGGGAATGTCCGCGAACTGGAAAACCTCGCTCGCCGGCTGGCCGCCCTTTACCCGCAGGAGACGATCAGCGCGGCAGTGATCGAGAGTGAACTTGCCCAGCCGGCCCTGGCGAGCGTTCCGGAACCGACCTCCGAGGAAAATCTATCGTCCTTCGTGGAGCGGCATCTCGCTCGCTATTTCTCGGGATTCGAAAGCGGCTTGCCGCCTCCGGGCCTTTATCACCGGGTCTTGCGGGAAATCGAACAGCCTTTGTTGTCTGCCGCCCTTGCGGCAACGCGCGGCAATCAAATCCGCGCGGCGGATTTGCTGGGTGTGAACCGCAACACCCTGCGGAAGAAAATCCGAGAACTGGATATTCCAGTCGTGCGAACGAATGGCTGACTAGGCTGCGCGACTTCGGGGGAGTGAAGTGCCATTCTTCCGCCTGTGCCGCGGAATAGTCGCAATTTCGCAACATTGTTGTAGAAAAGCATCAGTGGCGAGGTGGCCCCCCGCCGCGCAGATTGTCTTTCCTGCTTTGGGGGATTGCAGGTTGCATGGCCAGCATTGACGACGCCGTGAGTGCCGATCTCGCTCAGCCTTCGCGGTCCTGGCGACGGTTGGGGAGCATAATGCTTGGCCCCGTTGCCGTCGGTCTGGCTTTGCTTTCGGCATTCGTGACATTTTTCATTTTGACCGGACTGACGCCGATCGTGCCGACTCACTCGGTGGTCGTTACGGTCCTTTTGATTAATGTCGCGACGGTCACCCTGCTGCTCGGCTTGATCGGGCGGGAAGTGTGGAGCGTCGTCCAAGCGCGGCGGCGCGGCAGCGCGGGCGCCCGGCTCCATATCCGGATCGTCGGCTTGTTCTCGGTTATCGCGGCGGTGCCCGCGATCCTCATCGCCGTCGTAGCGTCGATTACGCTCGACCGCGGTCTTGATCATTGGTTCTCAACGCGCACACGCGCGGTCATAGAAAACTCGCTGACTGTCGCTCAGGCTTATCTTCGCGAGCATGCTGCGATGATCCGCGGCGACATCCTCGCCATGGCAAACGACTTGTCTCGCGCGAAGCCGCTCTTCGATCAGGACCGCGACCGCTTTCACCAGTTGCTCAACGCGCAGGCTTCGATCCGCGGGCTGCCGGCCGCTCTGATGATCGATAAGGACTTGAACATCGTCGATCGCGCAAATCTTCAGTTTGGCCGTAATTTCGGCGTGCCGCCGAAGGAAACGCTTGCGCAGGTTGGTGAGAACGAACCCCAGATCGCCGTCCTCCCCAACGCTGATTACGTTGCAGCAATCGTAAAGCTGCGTGGGTACGACGACATGTATCTTTACGTCGCCCGGCCACTGAATCCGCTTGTCCTGGAGCAGCTTCGCACAACCCAGGCCGGCGTCGCGGAATATGCAAGCCTCGAGGCCCGGCGTCTCGGCGTGCAGGTCGCATTCGCCCTTATGTACACCGTTATCGCACTGATCGTTCTGCTTTCGGCGGTGTGGATCGGATTGAACTTCGCGGCTGGGCTCGTTGCGCCCATTCGACGGCTTATCAGTGCTGCAAACTTGGTATCGACGGGGAACCTTTACGTGCAGGTTCCTGTGCGAGGTCCCGAAGGGGATCTTGCCCGCCTGGGCGAGACCTTCAACAAGATGACGCAGGAACTCCGCACCCAGCGGGACGACCTGATCCGCGCTCACGATCTTATCGACAGCCGTCGCCGGTTTACCGAGGCTGTTCTCGCGGGCGCAAGCGCGGGCGTCATCGGCGTCGATGCGGAAGGGCGGATCAGCATTCTCAACAGATCGGCAGAGAAGCTTATTGGCTCGGCGGAAGCGGAGATCTTGCGTAAACCGCTGACCGAAGCGGTCCCAGAGCTCGAGCCGCTGTTTGCCGAAGCGCGCGCCGGGACGCATCGGCTGGTACAAGGACAGGTCACGAT
>JBFWWY010000501.1:0-3096 GCA_050245935.1 Phycisphaerae bacterium
GGAGCGGGTGCTGGAGTATATTGTGAATAATCCGGTTCTCGGCGGGTTGGTTGATGATTGGCTGGAGTGGCCGTGGACGCGGGTGTTTATCAAAATTTGAATGTCGGCGCGCGGGCTGCGTCCGGCACGGGTGTATCCCGACGAGTCGGGACTACATTGCGGACAAACGTCCGGCACGGGGGCACGGACGCTACGATTTACGCGGGGTGCGTCCGGCGCGGAGGCATCCCGCACAGTGGGGACTACGTTAAAAGGGACGCATGAGCTTTCTTAACTTATGGGCATTCTGGATCGCGGCGGGGGTGGTGCCTGCGCTGTTGATCCTGTACTTCCTGAAGCTGCGGCGGCGCGAGGAGTCGGTGGCGTCGACGCTGCTGTGGAAGCGCGCGGTGCAGGATCTGCAGGTCAATGCGCCGTTCCAGCGGCTGCGGAAGAATCTGCTGCTGTTGCTGCAATTGCTCATCCTTGCGGCAGGTGTCGTCGCGCTCGCGCGGCCGATCGTGTCCGGTACCGAGTCTTACGAAGGTCGCGTCGTCATGCTCATCGACCGGTCGGCGTCGATGAATGCGATCGAAGAAGACGGTAAGACGCGGCTGGAGATCGCGAAAGAACAGGCAATCAAGCGCGCGAAAACGTTCAACAGCAAAGGCAGTTCTTGGCTGAAATTTGTCGGCGTGGAGCCGAAGACGCAAGTCATGGTCGTGTCGTTCGCCGATCAGGCGAGCGTATTGCAGCCGTTTACGACGAACATGATTGACGTTGTCGCAGCGATTGAAGAAATCAAGCCGAGCGATTCGCGAACGGATCTGTCCGAAGGCGTGCAACTCGCGCAGGCGTATCTGTCGCCGCCGTCCATGATCACACAGGGAATGGAAGACACGCCGGTAAGCGCGCAGGAGCCGGGGACGCTGCTGCTGTTCTCCGACGGTCGAATCCCGAACGCCGCCACCATCATGGTCAAAGGTGAGGCGGACTCGGTCGAGTGGATTCGCATCGGCGAATCGCGCGACAATCTCGGCATCACCGCTTTCCGCACGCGGCGCGATTATGAAGATCCCGAAATTCTGCACGCCTTTGTCGAGGTGCGCAATTACAGCACCGAGACGATCACGACGGACGTGTCGATCTATCTCGACGACAAGCTGATCGACGCCAAGCCGATCACCATTCCGGGCATGCCCGCACCGCTCGACCCGGCATCCTCACAGCCTGCGGAAACCGAAGCGCCGCCGCAACAGTCGATGACGACGCTGACGTTTGATCGGCCGGTGCTGACGGCGGGCACGTTGGAGGCGCGATTGGCGCGAAAAGACGCGCTGGACGCGGACAATCGCGCATTCGCGATCGTGCCTGCGCCGCGAAAGCTGCGCGTGTTGCTCGTGACGGAGAAAAACTGGCTGTTGGAGACGGTGCTTGGCGGCTTGCCGCTGGAAAAGGTCGACGTGATCAGTCCGGGGAATTACGAAGCCGCCCCGGAAGGCCAGCTTTGGAGCAATAACAAGAGTCTGTTCGACGTTGTGATCTTCGATAAGCACAGCACGGCGAAGCTGCCGGTGGGCAACTACTTTTTCCTCGGCGCAGTGCCGCAGGGCGTGGACATTTCCGTCGGCGAAGCGATGGACGATTACCGGCTCGTCTGGTGGGACGAGACGCATTCAGTACTCCGCTATGTGAATCTCGATTATGTCGTGGTGAGCGAAGGGCTCGATCTGATCGTGCCCGACACCGCGACGAAATTGATCGAGGCGAACGGCACGCCGTCGCTGGTGCATCTGGTGAACGGCGGCAGCAACTTTCTCGTGTTGGGCTTTGCGGCGGAGAACAGCAATCTGCCGAAGAAAGTCGGATTTCCCGCGATGATTTACAACGCAGTTCGCTGGCTGGGGTCGGGTGGGGCGGCGGATCGGGATGATGTGTTGCGTCCCGGCGATTCGCTGCGGATTACGATGCCTGCGGGTGTGTCGAAAGCGACCATGCGGACGCCGGACGGACGAAACGACAACGTACCGATCGACGATTCTGGGACGGGGCGTTTCGGCGGCACAGGCAAAGTCGGCATTTACGAACTGCGGGCCGGAGAGGAAATCATCAACCGCTTCGCCGTGAATCTCGAGGACGCGGACGAGAGCGATATTTCGCCGCCGCCGCAGGTGACGCTGGGGGCGGGGAAAACGGTACGGCATGGGGAAATGATCCGCGCCTCGACGCCGGAAATCTGGCGCTGGTTTATCGGTGCGGCGCTGATTATCATTATGCTCGAGTGGTGGATTTACAATCGCCGATCAATGATCTAGCACGGTCGACCGATCTCCTCGCGCGAAGCGAGGGCCGAAACGCACGAAATTGGCAGCACCTTTTCTGCCGGATACGTCAGTCTGACACTTAGTCCGTGCGAGTCGAAAAGTGTGCACATGAATCGATAATCCTGGCCCCCCGCTTGGCGCGGGGGGTTCGGATCGATTTCGGGCAATGACGAAGAATTTCGGGCATCGCGGAAAGAATTGAGGTTGTGGTTTGAATACGCCTGTGGTTGATTTTGAGAAGCTGGCACCCGGTCAGCGGATTCGCGTTCGGCAGACGATCGATCGTCGCGAAGGGGACTGGCACAGCGAAGTCAGCGGGACCGTGATTGAAGCGACGCGCAAGAAGACCGGCAGTTGGTACGCGCACGGGACGGACAACAAGTTCTGGATTTATCGGATTCAGCTTCGCAAAGACGACGGCGAAATCACAACATTGACGCTCGACCAATGGACCGAGATTGAGTTATTGAGCGGTTCGTAGGGAGTACTTAACGCAATCTGCGACTTCATTGCCAATGTCCCGGCCCCCCGCTTGGCGCGGGGGGTTCTGATCGGTCCATAAAAGCAACGCGACGCCCGCCGGACCCAGCGAAGCGTTATTCCTCAACACAAGCGAAGCAACACCCCGTCACCCCGCCCGAAGCGACATCCCTTTACCCCCTCTTCGCACGTCCGGAATGCCTGATGCATTCTCCGTCCCTCAATTCACCGAATAATTTTGTCCGATAGGGTAGTTATTGGAATAATTTGAGAGAGATAACGCCGCGATTCGGTCGCGCTGAAGCGTGAGCAG
>JBFWWY010000502.1:0-3093 GCA_050245935.1 Phycisphaerae bacterium
TGTCCAACTGCGGGGTTCCATTCCAAACCGTCCGCGCGAAGCGACTTCGCCGCGGAAATCTCGGCGTCGGAGCATAAGGCGGTTGATACCCTCCGATCTGATTCGCCGCTCATCTCCAGTCGGATGCAATTTTTTGGAATATTCCTCGTGGTGCGAATCTGAAAAGGATTGCGCAGCGAACCGCACACTATGATCAAAGCGTACCTGACACTGATTGGCATTGCCTACGCCGGGCTCGCGATCTGGTGCGCCGCCAAGCCTCTTCAAACCGCGGAATCGGTGGGGTTTCGGCTTTCCCCGGGTTCAGGTCAGTCCGAGTATCTCACCGTTTATGGCGGGCTTCAGTTCGGGATGGCAATTATTTTTCTGGGGTGCTGGTGGCGTGCGGACTTGGCTATGCCGGCATTATTCGCGTGCATTGCGATTCACGGCTGCCTCGTGGTCTTTCGTGCCATCAGCTTCGCTCTTTTTCGTGACATCGGCACGACGACCTATGTCCTGGCGGGGTTGGAATGGCTGATATTTCTCGGCGGCATCGGCGTGCTCCTGTTCGCACGGAAACCGGATGTGACGCCGGCCCCTTGATTTTCCACTTACCCCCCGCTGCATGCCCTTGCTAGAGGCAAAGGATCGCTTCCTTGATGTCCTGTCCTTCGAAGTAACTTACTTATTCCTACCGAATGTCCGCCAGGATTGACTTGCTGGTCTGAGATTTCCCATTGACTCTGATCGCGGCTCACGCCCGCTGTATGCTGGGAGCGGGCGATAAAATGCAATACCGGGACATCGCTCGTCTCCGTCCCGGCGTGCGGCAAATTTCGCTCAGCTACCCGTAAGCAGTGCGACGAAAGGACCGATGTCGCTGACCGTGACGAAACCGTCGCCATTCACGTCCGCGCTATGGACATCACATGCCGGGAACTGCGCGTTGTACGCAGTTGGATCTGTCAGGGCCAATACAAAGGGGCCGATGTCACTGACGGTAACGAAACCGTCGCAGTTGGTGTCGCCCGCGATCTTGGGCATTGGACCCTCGGCGCATGCGCAAGTTGTGTTGAGCGACGCAAGTACGATCTGCAGGTCAACAATGTTGATCATGCCATCGCCGTTCACGTCGGCTTCGCCGCCGCCGCCACCCAACGCCGAATTAATGATATTGAGATCCGCCAGATCAATTTGACAGTCACCCGTAAGATCGCCTTCGCACGGCGTGCTTTCATGAGCGAAGATCCCGGCGCCGATACGAGACATCCCAGCCGCCCTTAGTTCCAACCGCGTCAGGAACTCGGCTTGCACGGGCTCACGAACCCCTGTCAGGCTGAACTCTAACGCTTGCGTTGTCCCAATTGCCGGTGACTGTAATTGCGTAGTGGACGGGAATTCGAATCGGAAACCTGGACGGCCGTTCGCCACAACCGCTTCAATATTTATCGGCCAAACCGAGAACGTCACTCCCGCGATTGGCCCGTCGATCAGCGTAGAAACGGGGTCGCCGTCGAAAACGTATATCAACTCTACGCCGGTCGCGCCGACTGCGCCAAAGTCGACAGTCGCGCCGAAGTGATCTTCGCTGTTGAGGCTCAGGTCCAGTTCGCCCAGCCGAACATTGGGAGCCCCTCCGAACACTCCATCCACGAGAAGCCTTACTGCCGGCAGAACCTCTTCATCGTCACTTGAGATTTCTTCCAGCGGTATTGCGATGCGTTCTGCTGCATTCACGGTGATATCCGCCCCACCTGATCCATCCGTCGGAAGCTGCGAAATGAAAAGCCGCTGCTCAGCGTTCAAAGTGATAAACGCGTCGGCTCCAACCGGCTCGACTTGAATCGCCGAGGCCGCGGATGCGCCCCACGTCTGTGGACAATAAATCGATGTCCCGGGCGGCGCCCACGCGCCGCCTGCAGCCTGACAATCCAAAAAGGTGAGGTGTTGCAACCCGCCGGGCGTGATGCAGCATTCGCCGATTTCACGCGGACACGGCGAATAATCAAAAGAAATCTCTTCGTCGCAAACAGCATTGCAGGCGCAGTCGTCGCAGCCGACCGTGTTGCAGTCGAGCATCTCGACATGCAATGTTACAAAGCCGGATGAGGACGAACCCGCGAACTCGAAGTCGCACGAATCGAACGCATACGAACTTCCGGTGGGAAGTGGCGGAATACAGAGTACATCGGGTGAGATCGTCACGCCCGGCGTAAGCGAAGTAACGCGGACGCCGCAGACAGGGACGCCGGAAATGTTCCGCACCGCAAGATTCAGACACGCGGCACCAGAGGCGGTCGGCTCGCACTCGTACCATGGCCCATCGTTCGCCGGATACGACTGCATGCAACTGCACGGCGGCGGAATGAAGCAGGCGCGATCATCGCAGATATAGATGTCGCCCCCGGGGACAAACAACAGCACCGACGCCCGAATTTCCTGGAGCACATTCGCCGAAACGCCCGTGATCATGACGGCGAAAGAACGCGTTTTGTTCGGAAGGAGCGGCGCCCCGCACGGCGAGAGCACCGATACATTGGCAGGCGACACACCGAATCCGGTCAGGCCTTGCAGTGTGATATCGCTGACGGGGTATGGTGTCCGATTACGAATCGTCAGCGGCAGCGTGTACTTCGTCGCATCGTTCGGGTCGCAAAGCGGCGTCCCGGCCTTCAGTTCCAAACACGGGCACGGCTCGCAAGCGCGATGAACCTTGGCGATGTTCGGCGCGGATGGCTCAAAAAGGTCGTCGCGGCCGTTGCCATCGAAATCACCGGCGAGTAACGGTCGTGTCGTGACAGACGCATAACTGAGTCGCGACCAACTCACCAGAAAAGGCGGCGCTGCCGGAGTGCCAAAACTGGCGGCGAAGGAGAAGCCGATCAACATTTCAACGAAGCCGGTGCTCGAGTTGCGACGTGCGAAATCACACACCCCGTCGCAATCGAAATCGCCCACGATGAATCCGCCGGTGGGAGGGCCGACGCCCGAGAACCAGAGAATGGGTTTGGCGAAGGATGTGCCGGTAGAGCGGTAGAGGTAAATCCCGTTCGGCATAGACGCTGCAAGGTCGCAGCGTCCGTCGCCATTGAAGTCGCCGGCGTAGAACGT
>JBFWWY010000503.1:0-3092 GCA_050245935.1 Phycisphaerae bacterium
CCTTCGATGCCGCCTCGACCCCCTTCGACGCCAGCTCTTCAATCGTCATGCGCCAGGATGCGCAACGTTCGCGAAAACGTTCATAAGCCGCCTCGAAGCGGCCCGGCACCTCTGCCTCGATATGCACGGGATAGCGTTTCGCGAGATTCTTGATTTGCGTGAGCGTCTCATCAGCGGCCAGTTCCTCATAATGGGCTACCTGATCGTCAAATTTGTGTGCCAATCGCTGGAGCATGCCGAGAACCTGCTCGCGCGTAAAAAACTCCGCTCCCGTGCGAGAAGCGCCATTCCCGCCCGGGGTCGAATCGGACCTCGTCATGCGCGCCTGCATCTGCAACTCCGCAGTGCGCTGGGCCACGACCGCGCGTAGCATTCCCTGCAGAAGTGAATCCGCGCTGACGTCCCGATTGCCAAGCACCCGCGCAGCGGTGCGATCCAGTCGCGCGAGATCATGACTCTCGCGCAGAATCTCCGCCGAATATCGCTGAAATAATGCGTCACGATGCTTCTGGTCGGTCATTTTTCCCTGACCCGGCAGGCCAAACACCGCCAGCATCAGCAATTCCCGCATTCCGCCCGCTATCCGATTGCTGCGAAGAACCTGCGCGACCCCCTGATGCGTCACCCGGCAGGATGCGCGATGCCAGCCGTGACGGCGGACCAGTCGACAAACCTCGAGCGCGTCGGAACGGTGCAATACACGACAGACGGACTTGATGCATGCCAGTGGCGTGCATGCAGATTCGCGTGCAAGCTGATGGCGGATCGCGTGAACTGCTTGACAGTAAACAATCCCGCTCTCGACGCACGAAAATGGCGGTGAACGCATCATGACATTCCCCGATCCGGTCGACCGGCCCCACATCAACGCGAATTGATTGATCTATAATGTAACAGGAATAGTGACTTCGTTGTACATGATACGATTTTCGACGTTACCGGCGGCGTACGGTTCGCGGAATGAGAAAAGACTGAACCCCATTTCGGCACGACGGAAGCGCATTTCTTCGTTTCATCATTTCAAAAAATTCTTCCGATAAGGAATTCGACGACGCAGAAAGGACGACGCAGGATCATTGGAATCAACCCCGCGAATACCGCATGCCGGACTGGGTTAGGTGAATGTTGGCGCGATCCCAACGCGCAGGTTTGACGTATCGGAATGTGTCCGGACGGGTATGATGCGGCCAACCAATGGTTCAAAACCAGTTCGACGCGAGTGCCACATCAGCATCGTCGCAGTGGATTCCTGATTTCTTGAAACGCGCATGGTCAACCTGCAGGAAATGGACTCGAAAGCGCAACCACCACGGCCCGGCTCCGGATCATGGCGGTCCTTCGGCGGCCGACGGGGGCCACTTACCCTTTGCCTGTCGGCCACGGCTGCATTCGTTGTGCTGCTGTTTGCTGCAAACGGCGGTACGCGCGGCAGCGATCAGTTCTGGTATGTCGCGGATACGGAAACCCTGCTGAAGGGAAAGCCGCCCTTAAACAACATGGTATTTCCTGGTCTCATGCTGCGCGGCGAAAGCTCGCGAGACTCCATGTTTTTCGTCCACAATTCACTCATTCTCCATGCTGTGGTGCCCTTCGCCGCGTTGTTTGGTCCTCACGACGGCTGGATCGTCTTCAGTGCACTGGCCGCGATCGGTACTGCCGCCATCATGTATCATCTTGTCTTCCTTCTGGCCGGCGGCTGGCCGGCTGCCCTTTCCTATACGTGTTATCTGCTCAATCCGGTAACCGTCTGGTCGACATCCAATCCCTTACAGGAAATCAGTTGGGGTCTGGTGTCGGCAATCCTGCTCGTACTAATGATTCGCGCCCGTGCGGATCGGCGGAGTTGGGCACTGCTTTCGCTGGCTGCCACGATCGCCATCCTGTGCAACCCGGTTTATATCCTGATTGCACTCGGCGTGCCGTGCGTGCGACTGTTCGAGCAATTTCGCTGGCCGCGGGCATCCGACCTGCTCTATATTTCGATCGCATTCGCCGCGGCAATGCTCGTCAACAGCCAGAAAATGAACTGGCTGCCCGACTCCGCGCATCCCTCCGTGCGTGAAATCATCATCAGCACAATCCCCGGAAAAACAAATCTGGAATGGCATTACGTAGAGGACATTCCACCGATTACGCTGGATCTCCTGTGGAACAAACTGGTTTGGGCGCTCGGGTACCAGGCCTCCACGAATCACCTTGCGGTGTTTTTCGCCCCCATCAATCTGACATTGATCGGCACCCTGCTGTTCGCATGTACCCAGCCGCGCGACTATCGCTCGCGTCGTCTGCTGATCGGTGCCGCCGCCCTTGTTGGTCTCGTCGCGGTGATTGCTTTTCTGCATCAGAACCAGTTTCGCTATGCCTCTGTATATCTGCCCGCAACAATCTCGGCGACGGTTATCGGCGTATCGCGCGTGCTGCGCACCGCCGCGCAACGCAAGGGTGCCGTCATCGCCACGGCGCTTCTCATCGCAGGTTTCCTAGCAGTTGATCTCACTGCCGCCCGTTACACGCGCGACGAAGGATTGCAGTCGCGTCGCGCGATTGCAAGTCTCCAGGAAGCCATCGCCTCCGCGGAGCACGTTGACCGGATCTGGGCGGAAGTCTCCATCGGCGAATCCATGCTTGTCGCTTACGCCGTCCGACCACGCCCCTGCCTATCCACGCGCGCCGGGTATCAGAATGATGAGCAACTGCGGGAATTGCTGGAAGTGTTTGACCCGGATGTCCTGATCTGCGCGCCCGATTCGCGGCTTCTCGACCTCTTACAGGTTTCAGCCGTCGAAACGGAGCTTCAAAAGCCGCTGAAACGGTTTCGCGTTTATGAGCGGCTGCGCACGGAGTAACCCGAATGCACCGGGGGCTCTTTTGCGCGGTCTTCCACCGCACAAATTGTAATTCGGTGTAAAAATCCAGCACAATTCCGCTTGGATCGGCAGAACAAGCCGAAAGTCTTGCTCCATTCTTTCCGCGTCATCGATTACCATATCCTCTGCCACCGCTACACCTGCGGCGGCTCATGCTCGAAAGGGGAAATCATGGATCATCCACGCAGAAGACATGTCATCAAGTCGGGGCTGGGTGCTTTCGCC
>JBFWWY010000504.1:0-3066 GCA_050245935.1 Phycisphaerae bacterium
TGCCTACGGTGACCGTTTGCTGAATCCTCGCATCCCGCAGATCGAAGAGCGCCGGATCGAGTTGCGTAACGAATCGCAGTGCGCCTGTTTCCGAATCCTGCAAGAAACGCGCGGTGATCCCCAGCGCCTTCGTCGTCGCGCCCGCAAGCATGCCCTCCACGTCGGGATCATTGATCGCGGAAAAGATCGCTGCGCTGTCGTCCCGCAACGTTGCGCAAAGCAATTCCCCGCTGGGAGGATTGTCTTTCAAAATCGTGCCGAAATGCGAGATCTGTTTCAAGATGCCGGATATTTGACTGTCGATGCGAGTGTTTTTCAGCTTGTCGATTGTGTTTCCCAGCGACCCGAGCTCGCCGCGGAGACCGCGTCTTAGATACTCACGCGAGTTTGGCAAATCCGGAAACGAAATTCGAATCGCTGTCTGCCGGCTCACGGGCTGCATGTCCGTCCGCACCACCAGTTCAAAATTCCTCGCGTCGTAAAACCAGCCGGTCCCGTCGGCGTCTTTTGCCGGCATAATCGGTTGCCCGTTGATCGTCACCGCGCTCGGCGGCAGCGAATCCTGAAACCGCGCAACGATCGCGCGCGACGTCGGCATCCCCTCGAAGCCGCCCTCCGCGCGATCCACCAAAAACCGCAACCCCCGCTCATTGCCGCTCGATTCGATCGTCGTCCAGCAGACTTCATTACGCTCGTAGCCGCGCGATGTGCCGTCGTCTTCATAAAAGCGAATGCGGTTGTGCTCACCGGGAAAGACGCGCAGCGCCAACGGAGCGTTCGCACCGCCAGCGGCTTTCGCCAGATTCTCGCCAATCGGAATGATCCCGCCGGACCGGACGAACAGCGGAATCTCATCCAGCGCGACCGGCAGCGAAATCTCACGCGGCCCGGTGTAACGCCGACCCGTAAACCAGTTCACCCATTCCCCCGGCGGAATCCACATGTCGACAAAGGCACACTTCGTTGACTCATCCATGGGCTGCGTTACCGGCATCACGAGCAACTGATCGCCGAGCAGATATTCATTCCGATATTCGTACGCCTCCGGCGCGCCGGGCCAGTTGATGTAGAGTGGTCGGCACAGCGGCAGACTCATCTCGTACGCCTGCCGCGCCGTCATGTACAGATATGGCACGAGTTCATACCGCAGCTTCCACGCGGCTTTCATCGCCGAATAATACGGCTCGTCAAACTCCCAGATTCGCCGCTCGGCGTCGGGGTTTTTTGTGGTATGGGTACGCAGGATCGGGCTCAGCACGCCCCATTGAATCCACCGCGTGTACAGTTCGGGATCGACCGGCCCCGGCTGGTGCCCGCCGATGTCATGGCTCCAGTACGCATAGCCGACATTGCCCGCCGTCGCGGTGAAGAACGGCTGAAACGCGAGTGACGGCCAGTTGCAGAACGTGTCGCCGGAAAAGCCGATCTGATAGCGATGATTGCCGTACCCGCCCCAGCGGCTGAAGAGCAGGGGGCGCAGATCGTCGCGCGCCGGGTTGCGCTCCATGTCCGTCCAGTGGAGATAGTTCAGCCACGGCAGCGGATCGAGCCCCGCGATCAGCGTTTCTTCCCCTTGCTGCCAGTCGATCCACCAGAACGAAACCCCCAGCGCTTCCAGCGGCCGATGCAGTATGTCGAAGTACGCACGCATGTAGCGTTTGTCGGTGCAGTCGAACGGGACGTGATCGACTTTGGCGGGGTCTGCGCCGCAGGCGTTCGCAAACGTCGCGAATTGTTCCTCGTGAATCGCGACGCCTTCGGCAGGGTGCAAATTGAGCGGTACCTTCAGCCCGTTTTCCTGACACCAGCACAGAAAATCTTCCGGGTTGGAAAAGTACATCGGGTTCCAAGTGTAGCCGGTCCAGCCGGGCAGGTGCCAGTCCATGTCGACGACGAGTACGTCGAGCGGAACCTCGTGCTCCTGAAATTCACCGACGAGCTTGCGGAGCTCCGCATCGCTGTATGCCCAGTAGCGCGACCACCACGCACCGAACGCGAAGCGCGGCGGTACGGGAATTCTGCCCGCGATCGACGTGATTTCGCGCAATGCCATCGCATAATCTTCGCCGTAGGTGCAGAGATACCAGTCGCGCTGATCGCCGTTGTCGTCGCGCGAGACCGCCCAGGGCCAGTCGCTGTTGTCGAAGAGGATGCGCCGGCTGTCATCGATAAATGTGTAGCCGGAGCGAGTGAGCCAGCCGGGCTCGAGATCGCTGCTGCCCGAGACGCCGTCGAGTGTGCGGGTGGTGCCGCCGAGGTTGTCGGGGACCGGTGTGCCGATGCCCCACTCCACCCAGCGGTCACCGACGTTGATGAGCACTTTGAGGTTGTCTTTGTTGAAGGGTTCGCCATTTTCGTCGTATTTGATGTGGAAGCCGCGCGAACGAATATGCACCGCCGTATTTACGCGCTCGACGTGAAAATCCACCACGGGCAGATTGCGATTGACCACGAAATACGACGCGCGGTCCTCAAACTTCGCGTCCGGCGAATACTCCAGCCGCACAAGCACCTCCGAAAGCACCGTAAACCGCGCATGCCCGTCGATCACGACGGCGTCGGGATTCGCGACGGGGTTATTTTCGGCGTGCGTCATGGGTGTCATGTGCGTCATGAGTCCGGAAAGTACGACCACGAAAAAAAGCCGTGGGAAATTCATTCATTTCGCTCCAATGTTTCATCATCATCTTCGAGCAGATTTTCGCGTACTTTATACGGTTTCGCGGCGGCGCGTCACGCAGGCGGCGCGTCAAGCGGGCGGCGCGTCACGCAGGGGCAACGCACGCATCGAGGCTGATTTGATGGTCGCATAGCAAAGGGAGTCATCGGCATCTCGCCGGTGTGATTGCAAAGGGGAGCATTGGCGTCGCGCCGATGCGAATGCGAAGGGGAGCATCGGCGTCTCGCCGGTGTGATTGCAAAGGGGAGTCATCGGCATCTCGCCGGTGTGAAGCTGTGGAAAAGAACATACTGCGGATACTCTGATGATGGACCGCCAAGAACTCAGACGAATGAAAACGCAGTTATCGGGATAGTTCCTGCAAATCTCGGCCATTTTCTTCACCG
>JBFWWY010000505.1:0-3064 GCA_050245935.1 Phycisphaerae bacterium
CGTCGGGGATTCGCGGAGGGGCTCCACGACCTGCGGGAGCGGGAGTTCGTGCGTTCGTGAAATCGGGGTCACTGGATTCGCGCGGGTGCCGGGTTGCTGTCCGCTGCCACGCTGTTTCACGCTGCTGACAGACATTGCCACGAGCGGCGAATCTCGCTCGACTGCCCGCGCGGCAAGGAGTGCGGAAACCGCCGCTTCCGACCATTCCTCGCGCTCCTTTCGGTCTTCAGACGCACCTCCAACCGTGATGTGACCGTCGCTTTCCGCATCGGCGGTGACGCTTTCTGGCAAGTTTACCAAATCCCTTCTCGCAAGATCGATGACGGCCTCTCGCGCCGCCGTACCCATGCTGTGTTCCGTCGCCGCTGTTGCCATCAATACCCATTCCATCATGGATCCGGCCTTTTCGCGGCGCCACAACGGGAGTGCTCCGTCGCGCGGCCAGTCCACGCCCGGATATTGTTCGACTCTCTTTTCATCCGCATGGCCGATCAGAAAAAGCGCTTCGCGCGCGCGGGTGGCGGCGACATACAAAAGTCGCAATTCTTCCTCCCGATCGCGGCTTGACGCATTACCCTTGATGAGAAAATGCTCAACGCTCGTCAGACGGCGCCTGGTTTTCGTGTCGAAGAACGAAACACCGGCACCGAGGTCATCATCGAAGCGTGCTGCGCTTCCGCCGACATTGAAATTCCACCGCGCCCCGAGATTCGCGACAAACACGATCGGAAACTCCAACCCTTTGCTGCCGTGAATCGTCATGATCCGCACAGCATCCTGCGCGGAAACAACCACGCTTTCCGGCTCCTGACCGGTCGCATCAAGTCGATCCAGCAGCATCACAAAATCCGCTGCCGCGGTGCCTTCCTGCGATTCGGCGAGCTGACGCAGCGCGCTCATCGCGGCCAGGCGATATTCCCCCAGCAGCTTTCGGCCGCGCGCGACAAGGTCAATATTCGTCTCGCGAATAATCACGTTCAGTAACAGCGGCACCGAGATGGTTCGCGAAGCGACGCGCCAACGCTCAAGACGACGAAGGGTCGCCGCGAGCCTGTCACGCAATGCCGGTTCCTCTCCACGTTCCGCGAATCCGCGAACGGCTTGGATGAATGATCCGGCAGGCATCGCGGCCCGAATCGCGAGCAATTCGCGGGCGGTCAGGCCGACCATTGGACTGCGCAAGTGGGCTGCGAGTACAACGTCGCGATCCTCATTGACGATCAGCCGCAGCACGTTGATGACATCATTGACTTCATGCGTTGCAAAGATCGACTCGCGACCGCCGGCGACAGCGGGAATCCCGGCGTTGCGCAACATTCCGGCGACCAGGCCACTGTTGACGTGCGCCGAGCGCAGCAGCACGGCGATATCTCCATAACCCAGCGGTCGGCCCCCCGTCGACGTCGAATCCGCGACCATCGTCCCGGCGGCGAGGAGCCCTTGAATTTCATCTGCAATGACTCGGGCTTCGATCTGAATTTTTTCGAGCGTGTCGTCTTCTGTCTGATTGTCGTCATCGCCTGCTTCATCGTCGTCCGTGGATGAGCGTCCGCCTCCCGCACGGGATCTTTCCGGAAGCGGAATCCACCGAATCTTCACCCGCGGCGATTCCTCGCCTTCTGCTCGATGCTCGTTCGGCAGGCACAGGCCGGGGCGCAAGTGCTCATCTTCACCATAGTCAGTTCCACCCAACTCCGTTGAAAACAGTCTCGAAAAAATCAAATTCAGGGCCGAGAGGATGGAGGGATGACTGCGAAAGTTCTCGGACAGGAACAGCGCGCCGCCGCACGCCGCTGCGCGCAGTTGCTCCAGCCGCGCGGAAAAAAGGCGCGGCTCGGCCCGACGAAAGCCATAAATACTTTGTTTGATGTCACCGACTGTGAACAGATTGCCCGACGACGCAGGCCGCGAAACGAGCTGAAACAACCGATCCTGGATCGGATTCGTGTCCTGAAATTCGTCGACCAGAATATATTGATAGTCCGTCTGCAATCGCCGGGCCAGCGGTGTCGGCGTGGGCGCCCCCCTTTCGTCTGAAGTCTGCAAAAGATTCAGTGCCATCCGCAAGACATCACCGAATTCGTAGGCTTGCCGCTGCTCCTTCGCCGCGTGCAACTTCTCGTTGTAAAGCGCCTCGAGCTCGAGGGAAACGCGGGTCAGGTCGTCGGCCTCGGCGCGCGTCGCGAGGATTGTGATAATCGTAACTTCATCCCATTGCTTCATGAACGCGTCATACAATTTCCTGCAGGCGTCGTGTGCCTCACGCACTTCGACCGTGCCGCGGCGCGGCTTTGCGGGGAAAGAGATGTTGACTGCCGTGAGCAGTGCGAGAAACGCATCCGGGTCTGTCGCCCGTTGCGCTTCGGCCTCCCGCTCCATGATCCACTGGTAGGCGTCCGCACTTTCCACTGCCAATTCCCGTGCCGCATCAGCCATTTGCACAATATCGGAACGCAACGCGGTCAGTAAGGAAACTTGCGCCGCGTACAATCGCGCTTGCGACGGGGTCTCGAGAACGGCCCGTATTTCCGACAGCCATTTCTCCGGGTCGACGAGATGTTCCCGATACGAACTCAGTTCTTCGACAAAGCCGCGAAAGAATGATTCCGTGGGCCTTGCCTGCCGGCGCATCCACTCTTTGACGCGCTTGCTCAATTCGGTCGTGCTGCCGGCAAGGTCGTCAAACAACTGATCCAGTGTCGCATTCCGCAGCAGGATGGCAGCCTGAGGGCTGAGCATTGTGAATCCGGGATCGACGCCGGCCGCCTCGAAATTCCTGCGAACCAGACGACCGCACCAGGCATCGATCGTCCCGATCTCCGCCGCGTCGAGTAATCGTTCCTGACGAAGCAATTGAAGTCGTAATGCCTGGTTCGCCGTGTCGGCCGCCTCGGCACGCAGCATTCTCCCGATTCGTTCCCGAAGCTCTGAGGCAGCAGCGCGAGTGAAGGTGACGATCAGCATACGATCCAGCGATGCCGGCGCATCGGCGCGCGCGAGCAAGGACACACATCGCCGCGCGAGCACTTCGGTCTTGCCGGAGCCGGCGGACGCGGAGACGATC
>JBFWWY010000506.1:0-3063 GCA_050245935.1 Phycisphaerae bacterium
AGTTGACGTTACTGCCGATCCTTTCCGGTTCGATTATCTTCCTCGCCGACCTGATGCGCAAACTCCCCATCAAAATGAAGATCGCGCTGGTCGGCGTTTCGTCCTATCCCGGCAAGAGCACCAATCCTCGTACGGCGCGTACAGTGCTGGACATCAACTCCGATCTTCGCGATCGACACGTCCTCATCGTCGATGACATCCTGGATACCGGCAATACGCTGCGCCGTGTCACCGACATGGTGCAGGAACGGTCACCCGCCAGCGTTCGCACTGCCGTATTGCTGCGAAAGCCGGCGCGCGCACCCGCAGATGTGTCGGCGGATTTCATCGGCTTCGACATCGAAGACGAGTTCGTCGTCGGATACGGACTCGACTACGACGATCATTACCGAAATTTCCCACACATCGGCATCCTCCGTGATGATCTCATTACATGAGCCCGCATCTGACTACTTCCACCACCGAAACCACACCCTCGGAAATGTCCGTCGGCGAATCCGCCGGTCGCGCCGCCGAAGTTGTGCCGCAGCTTGGCGTGCTGGAAGGAGACGAAATCGTCGAGCTTCTGATCAAGCCGTCGCTGTGGTATGTCGCCTCCCTGTCCGTTCGATGGATCGCGATTGCGGGCATCACGGCGGCGCTGGCGGCGTTTGCGTCGGATTCTTCCGTCGCGTTGCGGACGTACCTGATTCAGATTGCTGCGATCGTTTCCGCGGCCCGCGTGGGTTACGGCATCCTGCAGTGGTCCAGCCGCTTCTATCTGCTGACAAATCGACGCGTGATGCGAATCAAGGGAGTATTACGCGCGGACTGGCGCTCCTGCCCATTGCGCGACGTGGGCGAGATCGTGCGAATCGATTCACCGGGACAGAAGTTTGTGAAGCTGGGCGCGCTGCGCATCCACCATGCGAATCCGGACAAGTTGCCGATTCACTGGAACTTTATTCGAAAACCGAATGAGGTAGAGCGAATCGTGAACGACGCGGTTCGGCGCGCCCGCTCCGGCAACGGTACACCTTGATTGCGGGAAGAACTCAGCTTCGTTTCAGCAGACGCATCGGTCCGAAAGCCGGCCCGAGAACATTCTTGTAGTCCACGCGCATCCAGTCCCGCAACAGTGCCGCATAGACTTTGCGAAAATCGGTCGTGTAGCGCAGATCCCCGCGGCGCAGGTTCCGCATATCGGGATGATCTCCCTGCAATCCCGGTCGCAGCTTCGAGCCAAACAGAAACATCGGTGCCGCTTCACCATGGTCAGTTCCGCCGCTGGCATTTTCCTGAACGCGACGGCCGAATTCGGAGAATGTGGCGATCAGTACCCGGTCCAGCAGACCGTCGCCTTTCAAATCGTTGACGAACGATGAGACGGCACTGGAAAACTCGCCGAGCAGTCGCTGGTGTGCGCCGAGTTGGCCACTATGCGTGTCAAATCCGCCGAAGGAAACGTAATACACGCGCGTCGGCAGATCCGAGGCAATCATGTTATGGACCGCGTTCAGTTGCTGCGTAAGTCCGCCGCCGCCCCCGCGCCGGCCGCGCCGGCGGCCTCGATCCGCACGCGTCCCCCAGCCGGCACTCCGAATTTCCTCCGCGCCGAGCTGTGCCTGCAGCGAGGCGCGTTGCAGGAATTGATTTGCGGCGGATCCGACCGGCGTCCCGACACCATCAATATTATTGAGCCTTCGGAAGAGCGCCTGTGCCGCGTCGTCGCCGCGCGGCTCACGCCATGCGAGCGCGTCGGCATTTTGAAATGCCATCGGTGCGAAACGATCCCCTTGCATTGCGAGGGGTGCCTCTTCCATGAGCGCGATGGCTTCGATCGGCTCCGGTGCCGGCTCGCTGCCTTTGCACTGTGCGTCGAAATAGCGACCCAGCCAACCCGTATGCGTTTGCATGTTGGGATCGGCGGTATGCCAGATATCCATGCTCGTAAAATGACTCCGATTGGGATTCGGATAACCCACGCCATGGATGACGGACATCATTCCATCGTCGAAAAGCGCTTTCAGACCGGTCGCCGCCGGATGAAGGCCGAAGTCATCACGCAACGGAAGTACGTCTTTACGCGGGATCGCAAGTTGACGCCGGTATTGATAATAAGGGTCCATCCCGAATGGAATAATCGTGTTGAGTCCGTCGTTCCCGCCTGCGAGCTGGATCATCACCAGGATGGGGTCACTGTCGCTTTTCTTTTTCAGCCCGTCTTCGGCATCTTCCGCCATCGCGCGAACCGCGCTTCCCAGAAAGGCCGGTAACGTGCTGGCCGTACTCAGCAGCGTCAAACCCCCGCCGAGAAACTGGCGTCGCGAAGTGTAAAATAGGTCATCAGACATGGCGTTCCGTCCTGTCTTTTCTTTCGCAGATTCTGTGTTTCTCGCGCAACCTCGCGCGAGGTGTCAATTCAGTTGATACTCCGGCGTACTGCATATCAGATACACGAGCGTACGGATGCGATCCTGATACTTTCGAACCTGCGGATCGAATGAGGTAAGTCCATCTTCCAGATAGGAAATGAGTGCCGCGCGCTTTTCCGTCGCTAAGGGAACCGCCAGGAGATGGCCGAGGAAGAAATCCACGACCTGCTCGGCACTCTCAAGATTGTTTTCCGTCATAAGCGGGAGCGGGTCGAAAGTGGTTTGACTCGCAAACCCGCGCCGCGTGCGAATTTTCTCCTGCGCTGCCTCTTCATCGTTCAGCGCCGCCATCGAACGATGGCGTTGCCCGCCTTCGCCGAAAATCATGCCACGGACCGCGTTGTAGCGCCCGAAAAGTGTCGCGGTGTTGATCCACTTGGGTCCGCCATCCCAGCCTTTCACGTTTGGTGGCTCGTATAGTTCCTGTCCCAACCGCGAAGCTGCGCCGACCGCACCATTCAGATTTTCAAGCGGCAATCCCAACTGTCGCGAAGTGCCGATGACGAGCTCCACCGGACTCTTGATCAGACTTCCTCGGTAGGACGGATCGTAAAACCCTTCGCTCAGAAACAGGGCACGCATCGACTCCTTTATGTTGTACTGATTGCGGCGGATGACCGCTGCGAAACGATTGACCAAAGGCTTCGGC
>JBFWWY010000507.1:0-3063 GCA_050245935.1 Phycisphaerae bacterium
CGTGTTTCTCGGCCCGTTTCCCGCGCGGACGCAGACGCAGCACGCGATGGAAGCGTTGTGGGACATCTTCGATCTCTGCCGCTATCCCGAGCAAATCCGCAAATCGCCGCACGGCCAGCGCTGTGCGTACGCCGAGATGGGCCGCTGCGCCGCGCCGTGCGACGGCTCGCAGCCGATGACCGAATACGCCGCGCTGCATCAGGAAGCGTGGGACGCCGCCGCGCGCGGCTTTGCGCCCTGGCTCGCGGGTGCGGAGAAAAAACTTGCCGCGCTGTCCGCGAATCTCGAGTTCGAAAAAGCCGGCGTGCTCCACGGTCGCATCACATCCGCCAAGGAGTGGGAAAAGCGCTGGCAGTGGCAGGTTTCCACGCACGATCGGCTGCGCTACGCGGCGCTGATCCCCACGACCGGACGGAAAGCGTGGAAGTTGTTCTTGTTCGATCGCGGGGAGCTTGCAATGTCGGAGCGCATGCCGGAACGCAAACTTGCGGAGCTGATGCCGGCGGCGTTGGCGGGATGTCAGCAGACAATCGCGGCAGCGCATTCCGACCCGACAACGCGGATGGAGCAGACGTGGCTCTTTTGCCGCTTTCTGCGACACAAGCAGTCGGAAAAAGCGGTGATAATTTCTTTGGCGGATGAGCCGACTGCTGCGGATGTGGTGGGGCGGTTGGGGGAGATTCTTGATGGGCGAAAAAATTGAGGAGAGCTGATGCTGTTTACGTATCGTTAAGGAGAAGCACGATTACGATTTCTTATTGAGACTTCGATGGACAATAATGTCGAACGAAGAAAATGGCGAAACTGCTGGTTGCGTTCCGCAGGACGAAGGCAAATGCGTCGTTTCGCCCTGTTCGTTCTGTTCTCAGCAGTTTTCTCGGGTTGGCTTGGTGTAGGTGGTCCACCCTTCTGGATAACCCACTACGTTTCGCATCATTTGAAAGGGCCGATTCAGTCGATTTTGAATCAAACTTATCGAGATACTTTGTCAGGTGTACACACTCTGACCGGAGCCTCGGGGGCGATCTTACATTTCGACGATCAGATGACGTTCGACAGCTACCAGGAGTATCGTCGACTTCTGGAGCATGGCGCAGATTACTATTTGAATACCATGGCCGTCTGTCTTTTCTCACTCATCGTGTGGCAAGCATTCAAAAAATTGCGAATTTCACGCTGGCGATATCAAAAGGACGGCGAGAAAGGATCAGCCGCCATTCGTTGGGATGGAAAGGGAATTGTGAAATGGATCCGCGGATTGAAGAGACCGCGCATCGGCAATCTTTTCCTTTCTATTCTGCTTGTTATGGGTGTCAGCAGCGTCGTAAATCTCGCGTACTGGGCGGCAAAGCCTTTGCCGATGGTGGCGAGTGGTCATTTGGTGCCGACGGATTTTCCCACTCGAAGCTGGCTGATTTACGAAACGTCGGAACGCGCCACTGATGCGATTGACTTGTGCCGATATGCAATCACCGGCACACAGTTGACAACGAGGACAGTTGTTCTTCAGGCTATTAGTGGCGGTATCTTTGGCTCACTACTCGCGTGTTTCGTATTGGCCTTGCACTGGGCTTCCACGAGAATGCAATCGAGATTCCAGAAATTCAGAAGCCTGTCAAGTATCGATTGCAGTGGAACTCCCGCTCTGGAAGGAGATAGCAAGCAAGTTTCAAGGCGGTTTCGCCGAATCATTGCAGCGGGCAATTGGGTTCGCATTGCCGCCCCAAAGCTTTGATTCCTCAACAACGTGGCGCGGCAATTATTTTTGAGTCCGAAGACAAATAAACGTCTCGGCCCGCTCGCTTGGCGCGAGGGGTTCTGTTCGTATTATTGCGAATGAGATAGAAATTCCTTGCTCCTTTCCGACTTTTCCCCGTTTCGCGGATGTCGCGGTTCGCTATATCGTTTAGAAAACGCGATCGTGCAACCGGAACCGTCGATGCAGAGTAGCACATCAGAAGCCGCGAAAATTCATCTGCGCTGGGCGCTGACCGACGGCGTCGGGCCGATTCTCTTTGCGCGGATTCTGGAGAAGTTCGGCGACGCGGAACGCGCCTTGGGCGCACCGGCAACTGCGTTTGAAACCATCGAAGGCATCGGCCGCGCGAAAGCCGACAACATCGCGCGGGCGCGCGAAAACGACAAGACCGAAACAGAACTCGCGGCCGCCGCCGAAGCGGACGTAACTGTCATCTGCCGCGACGACCCCGTCTATCCCCACAGCCTCAAGAACATCCCCGACGCGCCGATCGTGCTGTTCGTAAAAGGCGAGCTCATTCCCACCGATCAGATCGCGATCGCGATTGTCGGCAGCCGCCGCTGCTCCGTTTACGGCAGCGAGCAAGCGCGCCGCTTCGGCGAGTTGCTCGCAAACGCTGGATTCACAGTCGTGAGCGGCCTTGCGCGCGGAATCGACGCTTTCGCGCACCACGGCGCGGTCGAGTCCGGCGGGCGCAGTATCGCGGTGATGGGCAGGGGGCTGCAGGAAATCTATCCGCCGGAAAACGCGGCGCTCGCGCGGCAATTATTGACGAGTGGCGCGTGGATCAGCGAATTGCCGGTCGCGACCAATGTGCGCGCAACGCAGTTTCCCGCGCGCAATCGCATCATCGCGGGCATGACGCTCGGCACGCTGGTCGTCGAAGCTGCCGACCGCAGCGGGGCGCTGATCACCGCGCGCCTCGCGAACGAATACAACCGCGAGGTGTTTGTTGTGCCCGGCAGATTGCAGGAGGCGTCTGCAAGCGGGACCAACAAACTCATTCGCGACGGTGGCGGCAAGCTCATCACCTGCCTCGAAGACATTCTGGATGAGCTCGGTGACGTTGGCGTGAAAATGAGGCCGGCCCACGATGCAGTCGAACCCGGTTCCCAACATGCAGAAACGCAACCGCGCACGCCCGCGCTGACGGCAGTGGAATCGCGCGTTCTTTGCGCCATTTCCGCCGATGGCGTCCTCCAGGACGAGATTATTCAGCTTACCTCGCTCCCCATGTCCGAGGTCTTTGCCACATTGACCGCGCTCGAGCTCAAGGGCGTGATGCGGCGGCTTCCGGGCCAGCG
>JBFWWY010000508.1:0-3052 GCA_050245935.1 Phycisphaerae bacterium
GTGATCTCGTCCGTCTCGACGCCGAGATCTTCCAGGGCGCTGTGCAGTTCTCGAATCCCCGTCTCAACACTTTCAATGCCATCATCCATGCGGCCTTGCAGAATGCAGAGCTGGGCCGTTAACCGATATTGGCTGAACAGCAGCGTCGGCAGCAGGGCTCCGTCACTTACGGTCAAGCGTTCGTGTGAAGCACTTTCAAGAAGGGCGACGCTCGCGCGCGCAAAGCGGGCGTCGCGAATGGCGCCGGTCAGCATACGTGTGGCGCGCGGCCGGTGATCACTGGCCAAGGCATGATCCGCAAGTTCGGCAAGCGCAAGCCGCCGGTAGTTCACCTGATTCAGCTCGCGCACCAGTTCGTGCCAGTCCGCCTCGGCGATCTTGGCACCCACGACACGATTCTCGTGAACAATGTGGTCCTGGGCAGTCGGCATCCCATGAAAGCGACCGCCATCCGGCCGGCCGTTCAATGCCATTTGCAGCAACCCGACGTCGATGCGCAATTGGACAAACTGGTGGCCGCCGCCAACGGTCACCAACCGCGCCATCGGCTTTTCAGCCTGCGATTCCCAGTCACCAAGGATTTCCAGGAGATCCAGGGTCATCATCGTCCGATTGAACGTCCTATTGGTACATCGCGCGGCAACGCGTTTGCAGAACGCACTGCGGCGCTGGTCAAGTCTGTCAGGTCAGCGACACCCTTCGGAACCCATCCGCAGTTGGCAATTCTTGCGCGAATTCCGCAGTGCCGCGGCGAACGTTTATGAATCGGCATTTTTGATCGCGCACTCAACGAACGGTGCGAGTTCGTGATTTGTGCTGCTCGCAGCTATTCGGGCTCAAGGGGCTGAAGCAACTGTGGGTGAATGGCAACGTTCTTGCCTGCTAACCGGCACCGATAACTCGGCAGTCGCTCGATACGTCCGTCCAACAGCCATTGCCGTGCTTGGGCATCTTCCTGGACGACCGCGCGGAGATACATCACCGTCGTGGCAGTCACAAGTTCATGTACCGTCGGCGTCATCCCGGACCGACCCTTGGCGAACGCGCTGCTGAAATTCTCGTGTCGTGCATCCGCGATCGTCAGCAGAAAAAGGTCCGGTGCATGACTGCGTTCAAAGAGTGCAGTGCCCGCGCGGAGCGGCTGGCGCAGCACACCACGTCCTTGTCCGCCAACGATTGTGAGCACAGGCGTGCGGAGTGACGCCCACGAATCGCGGTTGAGGTTCAGCATGCCCTCGCCCGGCGGAGAAAGAAGCATCCCCGCACGCAATTGCGGTGCGCGAATCGACCCATCCGCCTGGACCAATGGCTTGGACGCTTCGTGCAGCAGACAAAGCAGCGCCGTGTGAGCGCCGATCCCGTGCCCTGCGACGGCAACGCGTTCAAAATTCAGACGCTCCGAGAGATCAGCCTGTTCGCGCGCCCGCGCCAGAGCGATGTCAATGTCCTTCGCGCGATCCTGCCATTCCTTCTCATTCTTCGAATAGTCTCGTGCGGCGCGGCGCTGCTCCACATCGAGGGTTTCGGGCGTATGCACCGGTTCCGCGGTCGATATAACCGCAATAACGGCATAGCCGTAGCGTGCCCAGCCGGTCAACAGGGTTTCGTAGCGATCGATCGCGATTCCGAGGTCCGGCGAAAAAAGAACAATGGGAAACGATGACGCTGGATCCGGCACTGCGGGGAGAAAAAATCGCGCAGAGACATATCGGCCGCGCGCGGCATCGAACCACGCAATATCCTGCTGATCCACGTCGCGCGAAACTTCACTGCCGAGTTCGGCGAGCGCGTTTTTGTCCTGCACGAGTTCGGGATGCGCCGCGTCGCGGATCACCACACGCTGCCCCATTGCCATCGGGGGGGTCGATATTGCAAGCAAGGAGAATATCAAAGGGAAAACAGAGCGAAGAGTCCTGCTGCACGGGGACAGGTTGCATCTGCTCTTCATCACGCGTGTTCCCCAATGACTTCCGGCGGACTTTGACAACATAATCCGTGCAAATCCAAGAAAATGCGACTCACGATCAATGTTATACAAAGAAACGTCCGCAGGGCTTCAAAAACCCTGCGGACAAAGTAAGTTTCAGGTGTAACGCAGGCCGGACGGTACTACAGACCGGCGGTAAACGAGACCGCGGCATCAGCATCAACCATGACCTGAACGGTGTTGGTCGACGGCGAGTCCGCATCAAACTCGATGACGAACGTCGAGCCCATCGTATCAAACGTGATCGATCCCGCTTGCGGAACGAAGCTGTCGCTGTTGATTACGCTCGCAACGAGGTTTGACACCGTCACTGTCACGCTGAGATCGTTGTTTTCCAGTGCCAGCGTGGCGCTGTGAACCGTCACAGTCTTGGAGCTTGTCGTGGTTACCTCAAAGTCGATGTTGCCGGAAATACCGAAACCGTTGGCGTTGGTGATGTCAATCGATCCGACGAAGTCGACGGGATTGAACTGACCGCCGGTGATCATCATCTCTGCCGTACCGGCATAGTTGACCCCGCCGATAACGATGTTCATCAGCTCAAACTCGCCGAGATGCGTGCTGATATTCAGAATCAGCTCAATCACACCGCTGATCGTGACGTCATTGGTCAGGTCGGAAGCGCAGCCGGTCTTAAAGTCGATGGCCGCGACGAAGTCACTGCCGCTTCGCACGTACGCGATCTCGGGGCAGCCGTCGATGACGTCAATGTTTCCCGGCGTATCAAAGTTGATCGTCGCTTGTGCCAGGCCTGCGAACAAGCCCAGCGCCTGCATGCTGTCGCGCGTCAGGCGTACCCCTTCCGTGGCCACGAGCTGCTCGCTCGCCGAGAGACCGCCCATGCTGCTGTTCGAATTTTCATTCACATTGCCATTCGTGTTGTCATTCGAATTCGTGTTGGCGTTTGTGTTCGAATTCTCATTGCTCGGCGAATTGTCATTTCCATTCGAAGAGTTGCTGTTTGCGTTCGTGGACGAATTGCTGTTGGTATTCGCGGACGTATTGCTGTTCGTATTGGCCGATGAATTCGAGTTGACGTTCGCGCTACTGTTGTCGTTGCCGTTG
>JBFWWY010000509.1:0-3046 GCA_050245935.1 Phycisphaerae bacterium
CGGGCTGTGGGTGTCGGTGTAGAATAGAATTGTACGGTATTGGACACATGACACTGCGTGCGGTGCGAAGAATGTAGGCGAGACGAAATACTTGCGATCAATCTCGGGCCGCTCGCGGTACGCCGTCCCCTTTGGCTGCGCTGCGAGGTTAGGGGTTCAATAAGAACGCGGCCAGTCGCTGAATTCACGAGGGCCGCGTTTTTTGTTCGTACAAGAGCGTGGGCTTCGCCGGTGATCTTCAGCGGCTAGCGTCGCCGCGTCCATGCGGCGGCACCGATCATCAGGAGGCCGAAGGCGGTTGTGGGTTCAGGAATAAGAGAAGGGCCTGGGCCTCCAACGCCGTTCCCTACCCGAAACGCATTCTCCAGAATGATTCCTTCGGGAATCCCGAATGCCGCGACCGTGTTCGCATCGCTGGACAGCGAGAATTCAGCGTCATTCAACAACAGACCAGCAACGACATCGTCTTTGAGAAAGGCTTCCTGCAGGGAAGTTGCCAGATCGGGGATCGCGGAGCGGGGGAACAATTCGGCGAGAAGGCTTGTGTCGCCACCTGCGCCGGCGATGACGCCCGCAAGCATGTCCACGAAGATATTGCCTTCGATGAAGATCGGCCCTACATCAAAATTCTGGTCGATCTCCTCCAGATCGGAAACCACGCCGTCGACCGTCAACTGACTATTGGTGTTGCTGACGCTGAGCTGCATGGAGTAGAAGCCGAATTGGTTGATCTCGATCTGATTGGCAACGTTCATCGTGCCCGAAAGTGTCGTATTCTGGGCACCGCTGCGGGCGCGAATCTGATAGTTCAAGTTGTTGGCGGAAACGTCGAGATTTCCGATCAGGAAGCCCCGTCGCGTGAATCCGGCGGTCATCTGGGTACTGCCGGAGAGCGTCATATCCAACGGGCCGAGGTCAAACGTCTCGGGTCGTCCCTGGGAGTCGACACCGAAGTTGCGATCAAATTCCAGTGAATAGCCGTTGCCAAGCTGATCGGGCAGGATGCGCACGCGACCCGACCGAAGGCCGTTGATCCGCGTGCCGTCACCCGTGGTGAGAATCGGGGCACCGCTCGGCGTCGCGGCCAGATCCAGCACGCGATAGAAGTTGTCAAAAAATCCGGCAAACGAAGCGTTGGCGCACAACGAAAAGACGGCTGCGAGCGGGATCAGTAAGCGTCGTTGCATCGCGGTTCTCCACAGGAACATTCGCGTAAAAATCCAGACGAATCCGGTGTCGCATTTGCGGCACTGACGACTAGGATAGTTTCGAACGAGGAGCAGGGCAACAGCGAATTGTGCCAATAACAATATCGGTCAAACCTTGTGCCCGATCAATTCGGGCACACCTTTTCCGGGCACCGCCGGAGTTGAGAAGCCATCGCGCATGATGTCACGTTTTTTCCACTGCCGAAAATTTTCCAGCCGAGACGCGGTGCTGCCTCGGGGAGGCAGTTTCGGCGGGACGGGAATCGGCGCGGGACGACGTGTGCGACTCGTTTCCGTGTTTATTTATATGGCTGCCACCTTGACGTTCGGGCAAGCCACGAAGCCGGTTCGCACGGCGGACGAAGCGCGGGAGGCAATTCTTGCGCGGCGGCATGCCGCCGAGCGGGACGAGGTGGCACGGACCTTGTTCAGCGATCCGCGGAGCAGTGCGGTCGTAGTTTCGCTGCTGGAGGGGGCCGAGCCTTCGATCCTCAGCACACTGGCAGGTCGACTGGCCGCGGCACCGGAATCTTTTCGAGCTGAATATATTCCGCCGCTGTTCGCCGCGTTGACTTCGCCGACGATCGAGGCGACAGAGCGAGTGGTTGTCGCAAATGCATTGGCTGCGGCACCGGAAGACTGGATTTCCGGCCAACTTCGCACATGGCTGCAAGACGACGCGACTCCTGCGGCACGAACGGCTGCGCTGCAGGTTCTTGCGCGGACGCATCGTTACCAGCACATTGCATTGCTGATTGAGCGGTTGCGTGCGCGGCCTGAGAACGAGCATCAGGAAGTGCTCGATGCGCTCAGCCAGACAACCGGGATTCCGTTCGGCACGGATGCCGCTTCGGCACTGGAATGGTGGTCGGACGTTTGTCAGCGTCCGGCAACGGAATGGCAGCGCCTGCGCCTGCATGAATCGCTGGCCGCGCTGCGCAAGGCCCGTGCGGCGGAAACCAGCCTCGAAGCACGCCTCAGCGCTGTGATGCGCGAGGGCTACCTTCGCGAACCACCGCCGACACGGCCGACGGTTCTTCGCGATTATCTCCATGATGATTTGCCGGTCGTGAGGCGCGTCGGTCTTGAATTGCTGCAGGAGCAGCTTACCGCAGGGCAGTTGCCGTCGCCGGAATTGCTGGACGAAGCGCGCGACCTCCTGAAGGACCCGGAAGATCGGGTGAGTGCCGCGGCCGTACGAACGGTGGTCGCGCTGCGGGACGGAGCGGACGAATCGACTTTCATTGCGATGCTGCAGAACGGGGCAGGGCTGGAACAGCGTCGCGCACTGATCAACGCGCTGGGCTATGTCGGTGGAGAAGCGGGCGTGGATGTCCTGCTGAAGATCCTGCGTCAGCAGCCGCAGCAGACGTCCGTGGATCTGGTCACCGCGCTGGCGCGCGCGGTCGAGCGAAATATCTGCAGTGCAACCCAGCAGGATGCCTTGCAAGGTACCCTTGTGGCATTCGCCACGGACGAGAAGGCGGCGGACCCGGCCTTCGAGGCGCAGGTGATCTGGACGCTTGGATTGCTCAAAAAACCGGAGTCCCGAGAAATTCTCAATCAAGCAATCCGTGGTGAAAATCCGCTGATAGTTCGACAAGCAGCGATTCGCGGTCTGGCGCTGTGGGGTGATCCAGAGGTCGGTAAAACAATCTATGCGCTCATCGAGCACCGCGATCTCCGGATTCGCAGGACAGCGCTGGAGGCGGCAAGCAAATTCGTTCAGGACGCAGGAAAGCTGGAAACGCTCGTGCGGAGGTCGTTGCAGCGTTACGAGCCGGACGATACCAATCGCAAGCTGGCCTGGCGGATTGTGAATCAATGTGTTGAACAAG
>JBFWWY010000510.1:0-3039 GCA_050245935.1 Phycisphaerae bacterium
AGGTCTCAGGCCTGCGAGACGAAAGAATTGTGGCGGTTGCATCCATACGAACCGTGCGGACGGCGTGATCAAAAAAAAAAGCCGAGCGGCGTCGCGCGCGGCTGATTTTCGAAAATCCGGCATGTGACTAGGTCGAACGGGCCTTCGCGCTTCGCTTAGCGGCGACGAAGGGCGAGTACACCCAGTGCGATCAGTGCAAGGCTCGCAGGCTCAGGAAGGTTTGCAATACCGGGCGTGATATCATCGCCTTCGAAGATACCGATGTTCCACGGACCAGTTTCATTTGCGAAACGATAGACGTGGCCCGGAACAAACGTGCCGTCCGGACCGATGCCGCCGCCGAATCCGTAGTCCCATTCATCGGCGTTGTTGGCCGGCGGGTTCGCGGTTTCGATGAGCGAAATCGCATCGACGACCGACGCCCACGGCATCGAGTCGAGTACGCCGTCATTGTTGGTATCGAGGTCGTCATTCAGTGCGCCGGTGAAACCCGAAACCAGGAGATGGCTGACGTTGTCGCTGTTTTCGAACAAGTTCGCGCCACCGGCAGTGAGGTCAACGCTGCCGCCTGTGAAGGTGCTTGTCGCAGCGAGAAAATAACCGTCCGCCGGAATCGATGAACCCGTGAGATCCAGTGCGAATTCGATCGAACCGCTGCGCTTGCCGTTGAGGCCGCTGCCGTCGCCGCTGTCGTCGCCGATTACCAAGTAGGTCAGACCGCTCAATGATGCACCCGGCGTGCCGGCGAGTTCGAAGAACTCGTCGTTGTCCGTACCCGGCTGATCGACACGAATTTCATTGATGCTGATCGCTAGTGCTTGCGAAGCCAACAGGCTGCAGGCAGCCAATCCAAGAATACGCTTCATTCTGTGCTCCTCCTCAGAAGCTTTTCCCAAAACCACTCCGCCACGGGTCAACAATGCGGCACAGCCGACCCGACTCGGATCCAAACATACGTCTGTTGTGAATCAACAGTTGGAAGGTTGCTTCTTTCCCCTCCAGGGTGCTGATTGCGACGCTCACTTACCTTTGCGGCGAGCGAACGATAATGTCGGATGATGATCGCCTCATCGCGAAGGCCGCGTCCGAGTGGCCTTCCTTTCAAAGATCAAGCAGAAGCAATATAACGCGACGAGCATATAGGGTGTAAGAACCGAATATTAAGATTTCGCGAAGAATTTCGACGCTGAGGTCCTTCTGATTCGCGAGGATTCGTGATCGTGGTACCATGAAACGGCAGGCACGAGGCGTCGCAATGACGCTGATGAAATGTAACTGTATGCGGGGCAACAAGTAACGAGTTTCGCTCCCGCTGACCTACGACCGCTGGAGCCCACATGACTTCCGCCAACGATCCAACGCTTCGCACATTCGTGGATATGGCTGCCGAGCACCCGTTTCCCCTTCAGAATTTGCCGTACGGCGCAATTCGGGGAAGGAATCTGCCACAGCGACCCTGTTCGCGCATCGGCGATTTTGCGGTTGATCTTCGCGCGATGTCCGAATCCGGTTTGCTCACGGATGCCTTGGGAGAATCTCCAAACCTCTTTCAGAATGCCACGCTGAACGAGTTTATGAACTGTGGCGCACGCACCTGGAACGCCGTCCGTGAACGCGTCAGTCAGCTCCTGCGCCACGACAATCCCACGATTCGCGACGATGCAGCGCTGCGAAGAAAAATTCTGATTCCGCTTTCTGAGGTCGAAACGTGCATGCCGGTCGACATCGGCGACTACACCGACTTCTATTCGTCGAAGCAGCATGCATTCAATGTCGGCACGATGTTCCGCGGCCCAGAAAACGCGCTGATGCCGAACTATCTCTGGATTCCTGTTGGCTATCACGGTCGCGCGAGCAGCGTCGTGCTCTCCGGCACGCCGATTCGCCGTCCCAGCGGCCAGACCAAAGCCGACGATGCCGACGCACCGGTGTTCGGACCGTGCCGCCTGCTAGATTTCGAACTCGAAATGGGCTTCTTCACGGGCCCCGGCAACCCGCTCGGCGCGCCGATCCCGATCGATCGCGCACACGAACACATCTTCGGCATGGTAATCGTGAACGACTGGTCCGCACGCGATATTCAGAAATGGGAATATGTCCCGCTCGGCCCGTTTCTCGCGAAAAACTTCGCAACGACAATCTCGCCGTGGATCGTCACGATGGAAGCGCTCGCGCCGTTCCGCACCGCGCCCGCGGCTCAAGACCCAACGCCGCTCGATTACTTAAGAAAGTCAAATTCCAAGCGGGCGGGCGAGACTGCCGCCGAGCCGTCCGCCGGTTGGACGTACGACATCGCGCTCGAAGTCGCACTGCAACCGCAGAACGCGCCACATGCGACCACCGTCTCGCGCAGCAACTTCAAGCACCTCTACTGGACCATGATCCAGCAGCTCACGCATCACGCGTCCACCGGCTGCAATATCCGCCCGGGTGATTTGCTCGCGAGCGGCACGATCAGCGGACCCACCGAAGACAGCTACGGCAGCATGCTCGAACTCGCGTGGCGCGGCACCAAGCCGCTCAAACTCAGCGACGGCAGCGAGCGAAAATTCATTCAGGACCACGACACCGTCATCATGTCCGCCGAATGCCGCGGGAAAGGTTACCGCATCGGTTTCGGCGAATGCACGGGCAAGATACTCCCCGCACTGTAATCCCCCGGTGCGCCGGAAAGCCGACTTCTGCAACGACGGAAATGATTATTTATGATTTGGCACTCTCCTCGTAGCGTCGGACCTCCGAGTCCGACGGCGCTTCACTGGGGTGCATACGATTCGCGGCTGTACACAGTCATGCTTTTCGGCGCAAGCGCGTGAAACCTGATCGGCAGCCACCGACGCGACACCGATGCATATAAACCTGCGAAACGGTGCTTGCGACTCTAGATCGTATTCAGTTCAACCGTAGCGGCCTGATGTAGAACGCATACTGGAATTCTTCGGCCGGCACGGAGGCACGGCCGCTACGAGTGGATTTGCAATGCTCTAACATTCCCGGGAGAAATTTACCGCCATGAACTGCTTTCAACACGAGGCCGTC